>DYQK01000183.1 GCA_020719385.1 Rikenella microfusus
TCGCAATATTTCAGTTTCACGGCTTGCAGACAAATATAAATTTGTTTTAAACCGTAAAATTTAACGAATTTTTAACAGAAATTAAATATTATTAATATTTGAAAAAACTTTATTTGCCGCAGATTCGATTATATATTGCAAAACGCCCAACAATTTCGACAAATCTGCGAGATAATAATACTTTTTATCGAAAGTAATTTCATTATTTTCGAATTTCAAAAATCGCCAAACGTCGCCGGTGGTTGTTGCCCCGAATATCATTTCGGAAGGGTAATTTTGCATTTCGTTAAATTTTTTTGCCCCAATAACTTGTGCAGATGCTTGAATTATGCCACCGTCTAAATCTTGTTTTTTTGCTTCGGCAATGCAAAAAATCGGTGGTGAAATAAAATCCTGCATTTCGCAAAACGAAAATAAAAAATCGCATTCGCCGTTTAAACCAAGCGAAATATCAACGTCAAGATTCATTCCTGACAGAATTGCAAACAAATCTTTGTTCATTAAATTCTCGTTTAACGAAGCAATTTCAGTTAAAATCGGACTAATAATACGTTCCGAACGAGATTTCTCGTTTCCTAAACCCAATTTTTCACCTCTTTTTATTGCAGAAATGAGCCATTCAGAAGGTTCAATCGGCATAACATCAGAAAACAAATTCGAATTCCTAAATTTTATTCCAAATTTGTCTTCTAAATCTTTTTTTGTAAAATTGCTGTATGCCATAAAAAGTCTGTTTAAAATTTTTTCACAAAGATACGAAAAATTTTTCAGACAAATATAAAATTTCTAATTTTTTTTACAAAAAAATTTGTTTTTTACAAAAAATATTTATTTCCGCAACAAAATAGTTTAACTCTCTCGAAAAATAATTTTAAATTTTGTCAATGTTTTAGAAAAATTGGCATAATTTTTAGCAAAAATTTTTTTAATTTTGTGATTCACAAAAAAATGTTTATATTTGTGGGCTGTTAAATTTAAAATTAAACGTATGTTTTCCAACGAAACAATATTGGTTACAGGTGGCACAGGTTCTTTTGGCAAAAAATTTATCGCAACAATTTTTGAGAAATATAACCTTGCAAAAGTTATTGTTTACTCGCGCGACGAATTAAAACAATTTGAAATGCAAGAATCCGAATTCTTCTCGAAATATAACAATAAAATTCGTTATTTCATCGGAGATGTTCGCGATTTGCAACGCTTAGAACGAGCAATGGAAGGAGTTAATTATGTTGTTCACTCAGCTGCACTCAAGCAAGTGCCTGCCGCAGAATATAACCCTTTCGAAGCAATTAAAACCAACGTTCTCGGCGGACAAAATGTTATTGATGCGTGTTTAAAAATGGGCGTAAAAAAAGTTATTGCACTCAGCACCGACAAAGCCGCCGCACCAATTAATTTGTATGGCGCAACTAAACTTGCGTCAGATAAATTGTTCGTTGCAGCGAATAATTTTAAAGGTAAACACGACATAAAATTTTCAGTTGTGCGTTATGGCAATGTTATGGGCAGCCGCGGTTCGGTAATTCCGTATTTTTTGAAGAAAAAAGAGAACGGAATTATTCCAATTACGGACGAAAGAATGACTCGATTCAATATTACGTTGCAGCAAGGTGTTGATTTTGTGATTTCGTGTTTCGAAAAAATGTGGGGCGGCGAATTGTTTGTCCCGCGAATTCCGTCTTATCGCATCACAGATGTTGCGAAGGCAATTGCTCCTGACGCAAAAATCGAAATTATCGGCATTCGACCAGGCGAAAAATTGCACGAGGAAATGATTACAGAAACAGATTCTTTAAATTCTGTCGAATTTGAGAAATATTTTGTGATTCTTCCTTCGGTGAAATTGTGGGATATTGAACAATTCCGCAAAGAAAGCAGCGAAAAAGAAGGAAAATTTTGCGAATTTGGTTTCAAATACAATAGCGGCACCAACAAAGAATGGCTTTCCGTTGAACAAATTAAGGAATTAATTAAAACAATGTAAAAAAATGAACCCAATTCCTTACGGCAAACAATTTATCTCGCAACAAGACATTGACGAGGTTGTAAAAGTGTTAAAATCTGAATATTTAACGCAAGGACCGAAAATCGCTGAATTTGAAAAAATTTTTGCGAATTATATAGGTGTGAAATATGCAGTTGCTGTGGCAAATGGCACTGCGGCTTTGCATCTCGCAGCGATGTCGATGAATGTTAAAAAAGGTGAAAAAGTTTTAACAACACCAATTACGTTTGCGGCAAGTGCAAATTGCGTTCTTTATTGCGGCGGAAATGTCGAATTTGCAGATATTGACAAAGAAAATTACAATATTTCGTTTGAAAAGATTGAGTCGAAACTTCAACATTCTGCGGAAAAATTTGTCGGAATAATTCCTGTTGATTTGGCAGGTTTTCCCGTCAATATGGAGAAAATTAAGCAAATTGCAGAGAAATACGGACTTTGGGTTATTGAGGATGCGTGTCATGCGGCAGGCGGCTATTTCGTTGATTCTAAGGGAGTTAAGCAAAATTGCGGAAATTGTGCGTATTCAGATGTTGCGGTTTTTTCGTTTCATCCCGTCAAACATATTGCCACAGGCGAGGGCGGAATGATTACGACTAACAACGAAAAAATTTATAAAAAATTGCTTCTTTTGCGGACTCACGGAATTACAAAAGACGAAACTTTGTTGACCGAAAATCACGGTGGTTGGTATTACGAAATGCAGGAACTCGGTTATAATTACAGACTTACCGATATTCAAGCGGCGTTGGGAATTTGTCAGTTGAGTCGGGCAGACGAAAATCTTGCGAAACGAAGGAAAATCGCTGCAAAATATGACAAAGAATTGAAAAATGTCGTTTTGCGAATTTCTCCGTTTAACGAAGGACATGCATATCATCTCTACATAATTCAAGCGAAAGACAGAAAAAATTTATATAATCACCTTCGAAAAAATAATATTTTCGCACAAGTGCATTATATTCCTGTTCACTTGATGCCGTATTATCAAGCAAATTTGCAGACTCGTTTGGGAATGTTTCCTGAAAGCGAGAATTATTATCAACATTGCTTGAGTTTGCCGATGTATCCGACTTTAACCGATTCGGAGCAAGATTTCGTTATTGAAACGATAAAAAATTTCGAAAAATGAAAAAATTGGCAATTATTCCCGCCCGCGGCGGAAGTAAACGCATTGAACGAAAAAATATTAAACCTTTTTTAGGAAAACCAATTATTTCTTTTTCCATCGAAACGGCTATTTCTTCAAAATTATTTGACGAAATAATGGTTTCCACCGATGATTCTGAAATTGCTGAAATTTCTGAAAAATTGGGTGCAACAATTCCGTTTTTTCGAAGCAAAGAAATGTCAACCGATTTCGCAACAACATCCGAAGTTTTAACCGAAGTTTTGAACAAATACGCAGAAATGGGCAAAAAATTCGATTATTGTTGTTGTATTTACCCGACTGCACCGTTTATTTCGGTTTCGAAATTGAACGAAAGTTTAGAGTTGTTGCAAAAAAATTCTTTCGACAGTGTTTTTCCTGTGGTGAAATTTGGTTACCCGATATTTCGGGCTTTGCAAAAAAATGACGGGAAAATAAATATGATTTGGGAAGAAAATTTAAACAAACGTTCTCAAGATTTGCCTGCTGCTTTTCACGATGCCGGGCAATTTTATTGGTTCGATGTTGAAAAATTTTTAACGAAAAAAGCAATGTTCACAGATAATTCAGGGGCAATAGAATTAAGCGAATTAGAAGTGCAAGACATTGATAATGAAGTCGATTGGAAATTGGCTGAATTAAAATATCAATTAATTTATAACGTTTAAAAAAATATGGAAGATTTTAAAACTCCGCAAGAGAAGTTTTGGCACGGCGAATTTGGAAATTTGTATGTTGACAGAAATAAAGATGCTCAATTGCTCGCGGGCAACGTACATTTTTTTTCGAAAATATTAAGTGCAACAAGTGATGTGAAAAATGTTATTGAATTTGGGGCAAATATCGGTTTAAATTTAGTTGCAATAAAATCGTTGCTTCCGAATGTTGAATTGTCTGCCATCGAAATCAACGACAAAGCGGTTAAATCGTTGGAAAATAATTTAGGAGAATCGGGCAAAGTTTATCATCAATCTATTTTTGACTTTGTTGTTGATTTTCAACGAGATTTCGTTTTCACAAAAGGCGTTTTGATACATATTAATCCTGATTTTTTGCCGAAAGTTTACGAATTGTTGTATCAAACAAGTCGAAAATACGTTTGCGTGGCGGAATATTATAATCCGCGTCCTGTCGAAATTGAATATCGCGGAAATAAGGGTTTTTTGTTTAAACGCGATTTTGCGGGAGAAATGCTGGAAAAATATCCCGATTTAAAACTCGTTGATTACGGTTTTGCTTATCACAGAGATAAAAATTTTCCACAAGACGACATAACTTGGTTTTTGCTCGAAAAAAAATAAATT
>DYQK01000184.1 GCA_020719385.1 Rikenella microfusus
TTTTCTTGGAATGTTGTTTTTTCTCAAAAACTATTGTTTTTATAGATATGTATTTTAAACAGAATTTTATGGGCAAACCTGAAAAAATTATTTTTCAAACTGCAGAATATGACGAAATTATCAAAGTTGTCTCGTTGAAAGCAGGCGAGCAGGAAAATATTTTCGACGAATGGTTCAAATTTGACTTTTCCCTGAGTCAAGCAGATGTAGATTTTCTCAAAGAATTGATTCGGATTCATAAAAATATTTTGTCTTCTTACGCAGAGGAGGATTTGAAAATGTATTTTATCAGTAACATTTTGAATCGAATCAATTTTATTCTCCCCGACAGACGCGGTTTTTTCGACAAACCATTGAAAGCAATTATCAATGAGGTAGAATTTTGCGGAAAAACTGATTTTATGCTTGCTTTGGGTATTGAACTGCCGCAAAAACCATATTTTTTTATTCAGGAATTTAAACGAGAAGGTAAAGCAACGCATCCCAAAAACCAACTTCTTGCAGAAATGTTAACTGCAATAGAGTTAAATAAAACGAATTTAATGCGAGGTGCATTTATTGTCGGTGCAATTTGGCGTTTTATGATTCTCGAAAAAATTGCAGAAAATTCGTATCAATATGATATCTCGAAAGGTTTTGACTCGCTCGATTTTGACAGTTTAAAACAAATTTATACTTGTCTGCAGGCAGTGAAACTGAAATTTTGCAACGATTAATATTTCGAAAAATTGATGCCATCGTTTAGAGTGATGGCATCAAAAAAGATTATTTTCCCCAAGTTTCGCGGTCTAAACTGCGATATTGTATTGCCTCGGCAAGATGATGCGTTTCGATATGTTCGCTTTGCGACAAATCGGCAATAGTGCGGGAAACTTTCAAAATTCGGTCATAAGCACGCGCTGAAAGTCCTAATTTCTCCATCGCTGCTTTTAACAATTGTTGACCGTTTTCATTGATTTTACAATATTTTCTCAATAATTTCGAAGAAATTTGTGCGTTACAATGAATATCAGAAAAAGATTTATATCTCTCGGTTTGAATATTTCTCGCTGCCACAACTCTTTCGCGAATTGCAGCACTACTTTCTGAAGTTTGAATTGCAGTTAATTTACTAAACGGCACAGGAACAACTTCGATATGAATATCTATTCTGTCTAAAAGTGGTCCCGAAATTTTGTTGATGTACTTTTGTCTCACATTTTCTGAACAAACACATTCGCGTTCAGGATGGTTAAAATAGCCGCAAGGACAAGGATTCATCGAAGCGACTAACATAAAATTGGCGGGATAATCTACCGAAAATCTTGCTCTCGAAACCGTAATTGTTCTATCTTCAAGAGGTTGACGCATTACCTCAAGCACTGTTCTTTTAAATTCTGGAAGTTCATCGAGAAATAAAACGCCGTTGTGCGAAAGAGAAATCTCGCCCGGTTGCGGAACATTGCCGCCGCCGACTAACGCTACATCGCTAATTGTGTGATGCGGAGAACGAAACGGTCTTTGTGTAATTAATGTTGACCGTTTGCCGATTTTCCCCGCAACAGAATGAATTTTGGTCGTTTCAACAGCTTCTTCAAGCGTTAAAGGAGGCAAAATTGTCGGAACACGTTTTGCTAACATCGTTTTGCCCGCTCCAGGAGGACCAACTAAAATAATGTTATGTCCGCCTGCACAAGCAATTTCTAATGCTCTTTTCACGTTTTCCTGCCCTTTTACATCAGAGAAATCAAGTTCGTTGTGAAAAATTTGGTTATAAAAAACTTCCTGCATATCAATAACAGTCGGTTCAACCACTCTGAATCCGTTGAAAAACTCAATTACGTCAAGAATGTTTGAAACTCCATAAATTTTTAAACCTTGAACAACTGCGGCTTCTCTGGCATTCGCTTCGGGCAGAATCATTCCTTTAAAATTTTCAGCAGCGGCTTGCAACGCAATGGGCAAAACTCCTTTTATTGGTTGCAAAGTGCCATCCAAGGACAATTCGCCCATAATAATATAATTTCCAACTTCTTCACTCTGAATTTGTTCGGTTGCGGCTAATATTCCAATTGCCAATGTTAAATCATAGGCTGAACCTTCTTTTTTGATGTCAGCAGGAGCCATGTTGATGACAATTTTTCTTCCAGGAATGCGATAACCATTATGTCGAAGTGCCGCTTCGATACGTTGTTGACTTTCTTTCACCGCAGAATCAGGCAAACCAACTAAGAAAAAATTTACTCCTTGCGAGACACTTACCTCAACGGTCACGGTTGTCGCTTTGATTCCGTAAACTGCACAGCCGTAAGTTTTAACCAACATAGATTTTCGTTAAAATTCTTTAGTGTTTTCTCTTTTCAACTCAATTGTTGCAACAACTTGTCCATGGTCGGATTTCCATTTCTCTGTCGAAGTCGGACTTAAAGTGCTATCAATTAAGTGGTCGTTAAAAAGATGAACATAAGTTACTCGCCCAAGACTCGAATGATTTTCCATCACAAATTCCTGACTCACCATTATGTGGTCAAGTGCTTCATAATGTCCGTTAAAAATGTGTGTGTAATAAAAATCTTGATAACTCAGTCTTGCTTGAATGTCTTTTACGTGATATAAAAGAGTATCCCATTTTTGTTTTTTCACTAAAAACGGTGCGCGTTTCTCAGGCGGCAGTCCCGTAACAATTTGCGAGGTAATGGCTCGTTCAGAATCGTTGATGTCTCCTAAGACAACGACAGGATTATCTGTGTTTCGCAAACTCTTCATCAATATTGAACGCAATGCCACCGATTCGGCAGAACGTATTATCAAAGAACGCGCTGTTGCTTTTGCAATTTCAACGGGTTCGTTCATATCTTTGCAGTCTGAAGTAAAAATTGGGCGTTTCGATTTGAGATGAACCACGTAAACTTGCACAAAAATATCTTCCGATAACATTGTGAAACTTTTTGGAATACAAATTTTTACTCGCAAAACAGGCCGCGAAAATTTATTGAACAAAAACATTTGAGAATTTTTCGATTCCTCCTCAAATTTTAAAATTGCCTCGTCAGGAAATTTCTCAATAATTTCATAATCTTCAATTGGAAAACGCGAAAGACACGCAACAAAAGGACGATTAGGCGAGTTGGTCGCACAACACAGCGAAGATTTTTGATAAATATTGCTCATTCTTATCATTTCCATCAAAGCTTTTTGGTCGAAAATTTCCTGAAAACCAACAATATCTGCGTTTATTGCGATAAGTTGATTACTTGCCCATTGAATTTTTTTTTCGTACTCCTCCTGCGAGTATTGAAAACTATTGTAAAGTTCAATATTCGGAGACGAAAGATTTTGCACGTTAAAAGTGCCGATTTTAAAAATATTCATAGAAAAAAACTTTTTGCGAATATATACTTTTTCTCACAAAAAAACAATTTTTATAAAAAATTTGTTAATTTTGCAAAAATATTTTTTATGATAACAAATTATTTGTCGTTAGTAAAATTTAGTCATACAATTTTTGCGTTGCCTTTTGCGATAATTGGTTATTTCGCTGCCTTGCACTTGAACAATATTTCTTTTCAATGGAAGTCTTTGATAATGACGATTTTATGTATGGTTTTTGCCCGAAACGCAGCCATGGCGTTTAATCGATATTTAGACAGAGAAATTGACAAAAAAAATCCACGCACAGAAAATCGAGATATTCCAAAAGGAATTATTTCACCGAAAAACGCATTGATTTTTACTTTTATTAACTCTTTTTTGTTTATTTTAACAACTTTTTTTATCAATTTAACAGTTTTTTACCTTTCTTTTATTGCTTTAACAATTATTTTAGGGTACAGTTTTACGAAAAAATTTACATCTTTTTGCCATATAATTTTAGGAATTGGACTTTCTCTTGCCCCGATAGGTGCGTATCTCTCGGTTTTCCCGCATTTTGATATTATTCCGATTTTATTCTCGTTTGTGGTGCTTTTTTGGGTCAGCGGCTTCGATATTTTGTACGGTTTACACGATATGGACTTTGATAAACAGGAAAAACTCCACTCAATACCCGCGAAATTGGGCAAAAAAGCGGCAATGTTGTTGTCAATAATTTTACATTTCTTTGCAGCCATTTTAGTAATTTTGATTCGTTTTTTGATTCAAGGAAAAATATTTTTCGACATCGGAGCAATCATTTTTACTTCATTATTAATTTATCAACATTTAATCATAAAACCAAGCGATTTATCCCGACTCAACACTGCATTTTTCACTACAAACGGAGCGGCAAGCATTATTTTTTCGATTTTTGTGATTTTAAATTTTTATTTTTAACAATTTTTTTCGTATTTTTGTAAAAAAATTTTAACAAAATGCACGAAAAATCCGCTATGTCTTTAGCGTAGCGGATGAACGTGCTGATTTTTTGAAAAAAATCAAAGAAAAAATTTTGTTTTTCGA
>DYQK01000010.1:0-2034 GCA_020719385.1 Rikenella microfusus
ATTTGTTTTATTTTTTCACAGGAAGAGTAAATTTAAACGTACTTCCTTTTCCCATTTCAGATTCTACCCAAATTTTTCCATCGTGTCGTTCGATAATTTTTTTACAAATTGCGAGACCAATTCCTGTTCCTTCGTATTTGCTTGCTCCGTGCAGACGTTTAAACGGTGCAAAAATCTGCTCTAAATATTGTTTTTCCATCCCGATTCCGTTGTCAATAACTGAAATTTCCCAAAAATTCTCTTTTTGATTAGATAAAATTTTAATATTAGGTGCAACATTTGGGTGATGAAATTTGATTGCGTTACTGATTAAATTTTGCAAAACCCTTGTCAATTGCGTGGAATCGCCTTTTACCTTCGGCAAATGGTTACACTCAACGGTTGCTTTTGAGGTTTGTATCGAAACTTGCAAATCGTGAACAACTATTTCGAGACAATGATTCAGGTCAATATCCGCGTCTTCAAATTCGACTCTGCCTGCGCGCGAAAGTTGCAACAAATCTGTGATTAAATTGTCCATTCGTTTTGCGGCATCTGAAATAAAAAACATATCTAATTTTGCGTCTTCTGACAAGTTCTCGCCGATGTCTTCTTTCAATAACTTGCAATAATTCGTTAAAGTACGAAGCGGCTCTCTCAAATCGTGACTCGCAACATAATTAAATTCGGCAAGTTCCTCGTTATTGCGTTTTAATTCTTTGAGATAAAAATCGATTCTTGCGACCATCTCGTTAAAACGTTTGTACAAAAGTCCGATTTCGTCTTTGTTTTTTGTCTGAATTTGTAGGTCATAAATTCCTTCTTGAAAAACTCGCTCGGCTGCCTCGGCAAGACGCAATATCGGAAGAGAAATTAATTTCTGCAAATTCACTGCCAAAATATACGAAACTATCAATAATATTAACCAAATTATTCCCATAATGATTAAAAAATTCATAATTTTTTCGTCCATTTCTTTTGTTGACGAGACAATATACATTTCGCCGACTTTATTTCCCTCGTAAATAATTGGTTTTGTGAGATGTAAAAAATTATTTTCGAAAAAATGTCCATATTTTCCTGCTTGATATCTGATTCTGACTCGCGAAACATTTTTCTTCTCATATTTAACGTATAATTCGGAGTTAATATTGTAAATTATGACTTTCGAAACGTATGAAATTGTATCCAATTTCGCAAGCAATTCTTTTAAACCATCAATTTGATAAAAACTTAGCGGCACAACGCAATATTCGCTCAATAAATCTGCGTTATTTTGAGTATGTTGCACCAATTCTTTTTTAAAACTTTTGATACTCCACTCAACCATAACGATTCCGCCGATAGACATCGCAAAAGTAGTGATAAATAGAATTATCAAAATTAATTTATTGCGAATCGAAAGTTTTTTCATCCAATTTTTCATTTTATTATTCCGTTTTAACGATTTTTGCATTTGCCAAGAGTCGATAATTGATAATTATTCCTGCATTTCTGGCTGCTTGCTCGTTGATTTCGAATCGAACATTATCATTTTCGAGGTAAAAATTGATGTGAACGCCTTTTTCTGCAAACCCCGAAGTATCGCTGATAGTTAAAATCGGTTTATTTTGAGTATATTCCAAAATTTTTGACAAATTTTTTCGCATTGAATTTGAAATAAACAAAATATCAGTGTTTTCGATTTGTGTAATTTGGTTTATAAAACGCATTTCAACTTTTTTATTTTTTATTTTTTGCCGTTTTAGCAGTTCAACAACATCGTTTTTGAACGGATTATTTCCAATTATTGAGATAACAAAAGGTTTCGAAACATCATTGACATCGCTTCTTGCTCCCCATTCGATGAATTGTGGGAATTTTCCAATAAAAGTTGCCTTCATTGTATATTCGCTTGGTTGTCCATCAACATTAAAAGAGAGTAATATTAGAAACCACATTAACTGCATAATTTTGAGTGTTTTGTGTGGAAAATAATAAAAAAAAAGAAAATATGGTCGTTTTGAATCCATCTTTCAGATACACTTTTAGCTAAGAGACAACAAAAGAAAAAAA
>DYQK01000010.1:2134-45065 GCA_020719385.1 Rikenella microfusus
AAAGAAAAAAATTACAAAATTTATTCCAAATTTTTAGTTTTGAAAAAATTTTAGAAATAAAAACCGTTGTAACCTCAAAAGTTACAACGGTTTTTTTTCAAAAAAGAGAGAGAATTAGTTTGTGTAACGTTTAAATTCTTCGTTGTTGAAATATTTTACAAATTCAATGTCTTTTTTTGCATACTCTTTCCAACGAGAATCTTTTTCGGTAGCAGTTTTCAAATTGTCAAGGACAACGCGGTCTTGTTTTGTGCGAGCCGCAGCAACAGCTTTGAGATAATAAATGGCAGAATGTTGTTTTGTTTTTAACAAATCATCAATAATTCTCATTGCTCCGTTGTTGTCTCCTGTAACGATTTTTGCCAATGCGTTATTGAAAGAAGTGATATTGCCCCAAATACTTGAAGCGTCAGCATATCGACCTTTTTCGAAATAGAGAACACCTAAGTAATAATTTGCAGGTTCGCCTTTGGTTTTTGCTTTCTCGAAACTACGTTGTGCGTTGTCTTTTTGGTTTAACAAAAAGTAAACGATGCCTAAGTTGTTCAATACTTTTCCATTTTCGTTGCGACTGCTTGCTTTCTCGAAAGCGGTTTTTGCGTCATTGAAATTCTTTTGTTCAACATAACAAATACCCAAATTGTTAAAACCTTCCCAATCGTCTGGATATAAACTGGTGTAAGATTTCCAAATTTGTGCTCTTTTTGCGAGGTCAGTTTCTGTTTGAGCAGCATATTTTAACTCTTCTTGTTTTAAAGAATTTGGGTTGCTCATTGCTGCTTGTCGAATTTCTGCATCAGATTTTTGTTTTGGAGAATAAACCACGCGAATCTCTGAACGACGAAGTTGAGGAAGAATGTCTGATTTCAATGTGGTATAAGCAGCAGACATATTTTTGATTTCTCTTTCGCGAACAACAGGGTCGTTGTACATTGACAAAACTCGCAAGATTAAGTCTTTGTCTTTCAACGAAGAATTTTGCGTTACATTGCGAAATCCGTCCCAGTCTTCGTCAGGAGTTGTCTCTAATGCCATGAATGAAGCGTCTTTAACGTTGGGCAATTTTGCTTTCTCAAATTCTTTTTTCAAATACTCTTGAGATGATTTTCCACGACCGTTTACCAAACCACGATTTATCTCCTCTGTACCCTCAGGAGAAGCATAACTTGCAATTTTGATTCCTTTGAAAGTCTTTGTTGGGTCAGTCGAAGCAACTTTTACCTTTTCGATAAGATTTTTAACCTCATCTTTTTTTGTCTCGCTTGCTTTTACCTCTGTGCGTTGTAAATCAAACAAAACTTTAGCACTTTCGGTAACATCGCTAACAGGAGGCAATGAAACGGTAGAAGTATTTCCCATTCGTTTGCGGATGTCGTCTAAATCGTTGTCAACACCGCTTCCATCGGTTGCACAACCTTCTTTTACCAAATTTGGAGTTGTAACGATGCCGTCAGCAAGAACAGAATCGGGCAAATCATAAGGAGTATTGCCGATATAAATTTTTCCACTCATAACCAATTTCGAAACTCGCATTGCGTCAGTGTAAGGAATGGTATCTTTTACAACAACGAATGTTCCGCCTTTTTCGAATGGAACTTTAATTGGGTTATTTTCCAACACTTCTTCGCCTTGAATAGTGCCTACGGGAGTAACAGCCGTTTCGCCGCCATTGTAAACCAACTTGGGCGTAAGAACGATAGTTGCATTTTTCGCAAAGAAATTGGCAGGAAAACTAACTGAAACAAGCACAGGAACGCGTCCACCGTGCATTTCGAGAGGTTTGGGAGTAACTTTATACGAAACCTCTTTGATACGCTTGAGCATATCACTACCGCAGCTGCTGACAATTAATCCTGCTGCTACGAGAAAACTAAGAAATTGAAAAGTTGTTTTTTTCATAATTATGAAACAATTTACAAATTTATAGTAAGTTAAATTTAATTGCAAAACTAATAATTTTTTGAGTAAAAAAAACATTTTTGAGTAAAAAAATTTATTTTTTGAAAAAAATAAAAAAAAATTATTTTCTCATTTTTACAACAAACATTTAAAACATTGATTTTCAAGGTGTTAACTAAAAATCAACATTGTCGAAGTTTGGTTAATATGTCCGAGATAACATTCGCCATAAGTGCTAAAACCCACCGTTGGAATGTTCCAAAAAATATTTCCATATTGATTTGTGAGATTCTTCTGTCGCAATTCCAAGGTTCGCAAAATACAATGAAAATCAATAATCCCCGAAATGTTGCCCATTTCACCAAGTTTTTGCAAAACAGCATTTTGCGTATCATCAACAATATTGGTCGGCGAGAGCAACTGTAATTCCATACCTTCAAGCATACTGCAAAAGAAAATAATATCCGTATTTTCGATTTTTTGAGGACTTCGCACAAAAGGCTCCTTGTCGTTCATCAGACCTAAGGGGTTGAAAAACAAATAATTAGACAAATCTTTTTCCTCGACACCTAACATTTCTGCGTAAACTTTTGTGGCAGGTTCATTATTAAATTCGATGATTCGTCTCTCGGATTCGTTTGCTTTTGTGACGGTCAAAATCTTCCCTGTTGGGACAAAACTTTGCGTTTTCACAAAATTAAACGATTTTTGGGGTTTCATTAAAAAAAGTAAAGCAGCATTTGAGTAAACTTTGCCGTTTGCAGAGAGATTCGTTTTTTTAAATTGCAAATCATCTCCCGCGGAGCCGCCGACAAAAACGACATTTGTTAAATCGCCGATTTTGTCCATAATCTTCTCCTCACATCCCGAAAGTCCGTCAATTAAAATTAAACCGACATATTCCTTGTAACTCATTGAATTTAAAGGAATTTTGAAATGTTTCTCGAAAGAATTAAACGCACATTGAACAGCATTTTCATCGAGACAGATATTGGTTAAAACTTCGATTTTAAAATCGTTAAAAAAATCCTTGTCAAAACTCATTGCGACAATGGAATTTTGCAACATTTTGCCCGAAATAATTTCGCCTGCAGTTGAACATCCAATTGTAACGCTTTGATTAAACGCAAGTTGCATTTCTTCGGCTAATTCTGTTGCGTCAAATGAAGCCGAACCGAAAAATAATACGACAGCAGCATCGGCAGGTAATTTTTGTCGAAGTTCGGCAATCGCATCTGCTGTTTTTAATTCAGAGGAATAAGCAATTTCGATAGACATAAAATTAATTGAGTTTAATGTTGAGCATTGCGGCTATTTCGTAAATCTTCTCGATAATTTTGGGGTCATCTGGCGTCTCGTCATTGATTTTTTTCACATCAATGCCCTTGACTAACAATTTAAAACGCGTGCTGGTCTCCAAAAAACTATCGCCCTTAGAACGTTCAAAAATCAGTTTATCAATGAGTTTTTTCACTTGTCCCATAAACTTTGCTTTTAAAAAGTGAATAATTTTAATCTAAATTTTTTTGCAAAAGTAACAAAAAAAATAAAAATAACAATTTCTTTGCCAATTTTTTTTCATTTTTCTCAAAAAATTTTTCATTTTTGCAAAAAAAATCAAATTTTTCAAAAATTTTACCGATTTTTATTATTTTTTGTAATTTTATAAAAAAATTTTATGTGGCAAGAGATAATTGTGTTTATCATTATTTTTTTAGCGGCGTTTTTTGTCATTTTTTCAATTATTCGCAAACTTTTTTTTCCAAAAAAACAAAATTGTTGCAACGGTTGTGCGTTGAGAAATGTGAATTGTCCGAAAAATTCGCAAAAAAAATGTTAAAATGGATATGGATATTCAATGTTGACTAAAAAAAGTCCTTGCGGAGGAACGGAAGTTCCTGCGTTATTTCTGTTTTTGCTTTCAATAATTTTGCGAAAATTTTCTATCGACAATTTATTTTTCCCAATTTCTATCATCGTTCCGACTATTGAACGCACCATATTTCGCAAAAATCGATTTGCTTTTATTGTGAAAACCAAATTTTCGTCAGGAAAAACTTGCCATTCGGCGTCATAAATCTCACAAAGATTGGTTTTTACGTCTGTGTGCAATTTCGAAAAACTTGTAAAATCTTGAAATAAAAATAATTCCTTGCACGCTTCGTTCATTTTTTCAATATTTAACGTTTTTTCGAAAAAATACGAAAACTCTAATAAAAATGGATTTTTTTTCGAGTGAATATTGTACTCGTAAGTTCGAGAAATTGCGTCAAAACGAGAATGATAATTTTGCGGAACATTTATAATTCGTTGAATAGCAATATCTTGCGAGAGAAAATGATTTAATTTATATTTCAAATTTTCTAACTCTTTGATTTCAAAAAGAGTGTCAAAATGTGCGATAAAAAATTTTGAATGCACCCCTGCGTCAGTGCGACCAGCACCTGTAATTTCTATTTCCTCTCGCAAAAGTGTTGAGAGACAATATTCCAAAACACTTTGTACACTTTTCCCGTTGGGCTGTTTTTGCCAACCAACAAAATTTGTTCCTTTGAAACTTAATTGAACGAAATATCGAAAATTTGACATGGAATAAAAAATTTTCAGAAAAATAAAAACTTTGTCAGATTTCGAAAAATTTGACAAAGTTTTCTCGTTTTAATTTTTAATAATTTCTTCGAAAGCACTTTTCACAAAAGGTTTGTCCTGCACAAAAATTCCGATACAACCCTCAAGAATTCTGCCCGCGTCTGCTTTTCCCACTTCGATGATAATTTGAAGAGTTGTTGCTGACGACCAAGGCGTAAAATCGTAATATGCGTGAACGAAATTCCCTTCTACTTCCATTTCGGCTAAGGCACCGTATTTGTTTGGGTCGTTTGGGTCAGAATCGCCGTTTGCGTCAAGAACAACGCGACCTGTTGCTTTGTCAATGATTTTAAAATGAACATTTCGGTCAAAAGCTGCTGACGCATAAAACGAAACGCGATAAATTTTTTTACTTTCAATAGGAAGCATAAAAATATACGTTTTTCCTGAAAAGCATTTACCACTTTTGCTTTGAGTGCTTTTGACAAAACCTTCAGCAACGTCGGCGGTGCGATGTTTCAGAAAATCGAAACAACCATCGTCGTCTTTTTTTTCTTTTTCCTGAGCAAACAAATGTACAGAAAATACGACAAACAAACTTATAAAAATTATTCGCACTAAAATAAACATAAAAAAAGTTTTAATGAGTAAAAAAGTTTTATTTTGAGTTTATTAGTCCCAATCGCTTGGAGGAGCAGGCTTTTCTTGCAAAAAAATCCCGATACAGCCCTCGATGGGTCTTGAAGTGTCTGATTTTTTGACATCAATAACTACCTGCAAAGTTGTTGCTGACTGCGGCTCAAATTCGTAATATGTGTGAATAAATTTGCCGTCTTCTTCCATTTCACCTAATGCTCCAGGCTTGTTTGGGTCGTTTGGGTCGGAATCGCCATTGGCATCAACAAAAACTTTGCCCGTCGTGGGTTCAATAATTCTAAAATGAATCTCGCGATTAAACGCCGCCGAGGCGTAAAACGTTATCCGATAAATATTTCCTGGCAGAATCGGAAATAAAAATTTATAACTCTTGCCCGAAAAACAACGACCACTTTTGCTCATCGAACTCGCTCTAAAACCATCAGACGTTTTGCGAAGTTTTAAAAAATCGGCACAAGGATTTTGTGCAACAACATTGAACGAAAATGTTATCGCAAAACAAAGCACTATTCCTATTTTCACAAAAAATTTCATAAAATTAAATTTAAAAAATTCTGTAAAATTTTTTCATACAAACAAAATTTTTAAAAAATGATAAAAATAAATTTCCATACATCGAAAAAACGAAATATGGCGAGAGAAAATTGTTTAAAAGATAAAAAAATTAACTTTCATATTTTTCTTTGAGAGAAAAATAATCTTTTTCAGACAGCAAACAATAATCAAAATAAGCAATTGCTTCAGAAATGCCAAATAAAAATGCGTTTAATTCGTTTTCTGTTTCAAATTCATAAATTTTTACTGACTCAAAAACTTCGTCAATGTCTGAATTTTCGCTGCAATTTTCATATAAATTGCAAACATCCGAACCCAAAAGTAAATAAACTTTAAATTTTTCACTCATAAAAAATTCCTATTTAAAAGAGATTCTATTAAAATTTTTTTTGCTCTAAAAACTCAAATCGATTCGTTTTAAAAAAGAGATAAAAAACTATCTCTTGACAATCGTAAAATGTTGATTATCAATAATATTTTTATTCTAAGTGAGTAAAAAATGTTTTATTTTTTTCTTTCGTATTTTGTAAACCAACTTCTGATTTTCATTTTCATAACGCCCCAAAGTGCTTCGTTAAAGATTCCGCCGCTCATTTTTGACGCACCTTCTTTTCGCTCGGTGAAAATTATCGGAACTTCGGTGATTTTGAAACCAAATTTCCACGCACGAAACTTCATCTCGATTTGAAAAGCATAACCTTTCAACTTTATCTCGTCAATGCCGATAGTTTGCAACACTTCTCGGCGGTAACATTTGAATCCTGCCGTTGTGTCGCGAATTTTCATTCCCGTAACCACTCGCACATACATTGACGCATAATAAGACATAATAATTCTGCCGATGGGCCAATTCACCACATTTACTCCGTTCACGTAACGCGAACCAATAGCCACTTCGGCACCGTCTTTTGCACACGCATTATAGAGATTCTCTAAATCGTCAGGAGGATGCGAAAAATCGGCATCCATCTCAAAAATATACTCGTAATGTCGCTCTAAAGACCAATGAAAACCACGAATATATGCCGTTCCAAGACCTAACTTACCCGTACGTTGAACCAAATGCAAACGCCCGGGAAATTCTTGCTGCAAATTTTTAACTATCTCGGCAGTGCCGTCAGGCGAACCGTCATCAATAATTAAAATGTCAAATTCTTTTGATAACGAAAAAACTTTGCGGATAATCTTTTCAATATTATCCTTTTCGTTGTAAGTAGGAATGATGATAACACTATCTCTCACAATATCAATATTTTAGAATGATAATTCGTTAAAAAATTTTTTATGTCGAAGAAAAAAATCAAACACAATACTTTTGCGATAAATTTCTTTGTGCTGCTGTTGATTATTAAACGGTAACAATTTTTCCCGCTTTTCCTTGAACAATTTTCTCATCGCAAAGAAATCCAAATACGCTTTCAAAACCGCTTTTGCAAAAGAAAACTCTCGCTTTACCAAAAACATCAATATTGCCAAAAAATCTAAGAAAAATCTTGCGATAAGAATTTTTAACAATTTTGAAGACGGTAAATTTTTGTACAAAAGTAATAAATTATTGCGAAAGTTTAACAATATCTTTCGCGGGCTGTTTTGCGGTAATGTTCCGCCTCCAACGTGATAAACGCACACTTCGGGGCAATAAACAACTTTATACCCTCGATTTTTCAATCGCCAACACAAATCTATCTCCTCCATATGTGCGAAAAAATCGCCGTCTAAACCCTCGACTTGGTTAAAATATTCCGCTCGAACAAACATACACGCACCTGTTGCCCAAAAAATCTCAATTTGAGAATCATATTGTTGCGAATCTTTCTCGACAACATTCAAAATTCTGCCTCGACAGAAGGGATAACCCAAAAAATCAATGAAACCTCCTGCTGCACCTGCGTACTCAAATTTTTCGCGTTCATAAAAAGAACGAATCTTCGGCATACACGCAGAAATAGTCTTGTCCTTGTCCATAAGTGCGATAATAGGCTGAATCCAATTCTCTGTTACCTCAACATCGGAGTTTAACAAAACAAAATATTCCGCAGAAAGTTGCGAAAGTGCTTTGTTATACCCCTCTGCGAAACCGTAATTCTTGTCAAAAGACAAGATTTTTATATTTTGATAATTTTTTTTCAAAAAATGGATAGAATCGTCAGTTGAACCGTTGTCGGCAACAACAATCTCGGTGTCTGCGTTGGCAGAAAACTTTGTTACAGAGGGCAAAAAATCCTCTAAAAATTTTTTGCCATTCCAATTTAATATGACTACAGCAACTTTTTTCTCCAAAATAAAATTTTTAGATATGAAAAATTTTTCAAGCCGCAAAAATAACTTTTTTTTTCAATTTTTACAAATTAATTTTTTCGAATATGGGTTTTTTCGCAAAAAATTTGTTTATTTGAGAAATATTTGTATATTCGCATCTTTAAAATTCAATTTTTATGAAACGAATCCATTTATTATTGATTCTGCTGCTCGCAATTTGTTGCGGTGCAGTTGCTCATCGTTACTTCAAGGACAACATTTCTCTTTCTCCACCAAAAACTAAATTTATGTTTCCCTTTGACAAAAATGACAAATACCCTAAGGAATGGGCAAAAGTCGATTCTTTGGAAAAAGCAGGACTTCCCAAATCGGCTCTTGAGGTTGTGGAAAATATTTATTCCTCCGCAAAAAAGGACAATAATCACGACCAAATTATCAAAGCGTTTATTTTTCGATTAAAATATAAAAATATTATCGAGGAAAATGCTTTCGAGAGACTTTTGCAAGAGTTAAAAACGGAATTGCAAAATACGCCGCCGCCACATAATGCAATGATGCACACAATGTTAGCCGAAATGTATTGGTGGTATTATGAAAATAATCGATGGAAATTCTCGCAACGGACTAACACTACCGACAAACTCTCTGACGATATTAAAACTTGGACTTTGGACCAACTTGTCTCGCAAGTGATTTTTCATTACAGAAAATCTCTCGAAAACTCACAGAAAGCACAGGAAACTAAACTTTCTGTCTATGAGGAAACTATTTGGAAAGGCTCTTTGCCGCAAAGTTTAACCCCAACTTTGTACGACTTTTTGGCAATGAGAGCAGTAAATTTTTTCGACAATTCCGAAGTTTCTCTCACAAAACCTGCCGATTATTTTGAGTTGAAAGAAGATTTTTACTTCGCCGACGCAGAAAAATTTGCGAAAACTTCGATTCAAAGCAAAGACACCCTTTCGCTGCATTTTCACGGAATAAAAGTGTTGCAAGAATGGTTAAATTTTCGACTAACAAACACCTCGCAACCCGAAGCCTTGATAAATGCGGATTTTCAGCGTTTACATTTCGTTTATAGTTTTTCCGTTCACACCGAAAAAGATTCTTTGTATCTCGCTGCGTTGCAAAATTTAGAGAAAAAAAATCTTTCTGTGCCTTATTCGTCTTATATTTCGTTTCAAATTGCGAGATTTTATTTCGACCAAAGCACAAAATATGATGCTTTTAACAAAGAAACAGAAAAATATAAAGATTATCGCAAAAAAGCGTTCGAGATTTGTAAAAATATTATCGCAAACTCAAAAGATTCTATCGCAATTCATTACGCAAAAAATTGTTTGCCGTCAATAACGACGCGAAACCTTGAATTTCAAGGCGAAAACGCAGTTATTCCGAATGCAAAATTTCAAATGAGAATTTCGTACAGAAATGTTGAGAAAATTTATTTTCAAATTTCTTCGATTTCAAAAGAGAAATATCTCAATTTGGCTGAAAAACATTACGGCAATGCGTTAGTTTCTGAATTGAAAAAAATTGCAATTCCCGTTTACACAGAAAATTATGACGTACCCAAAGACGCAGATTTTAATTATCACAGCATTAAAATTTTGGGAAAACCACTGCAAAACGGTTATTATCTCGTTTTGATGGCAGATAACAAAGAATTTTCAGGCGACAAAAATCTCGTTTCTTACGATTTTCTCAATGTTACGAATCTTTCTTACACGCAACGAAGTTTGTCTAACGGAGATATTGAGGGTCAAGTTTTTCACCGCCAAACAGGCGAGACGTTGTCAGATGTTAAGATTCTTGCTTTTATGGAGGAATATTCTTACGTTACGCGAAAATATGTTCGAAAAGAAGTGGGAAAATATACGTCTGATAAAAATGGAATGTTCAAAGTTTCTGCTACTTCGAATTATCGCACTTTGTTTTTCGAATTGTACAAAGAGAAAGATGTGTTTTATGGAAGTTCACATTATCTCTACAAACAAACAGAAAATCGAGAAAAAGAATATAAAACGACATTTTTCACCGACAGAGGCATTTATCGTCCGGGACAAACGGTTTATTTTAAAGGTTTAGTTCTAAAAACAGGCAACGATTCTTCAGAAATTGTGAAAAATTATAAACAAACGGTTCTTCTCTACGATGCAAATTGGCAAGAACAAGGTAAAGTTGAGGTAACATCGAATGAATTTGGTACTTTCGCAGGGAATTTTGTCCTTCCAACGGGTTTATTGAACGGTCAATTTTGTGTTTATACCGCAACTGGAAGCAAACATTTCTCGGTTGAAGAGTATAAACGACCAACATTCGAAGTTTCGATGCTTCCGTTTAAGGAAAATTATTTGTTAAACAACGTTGTAAAAGTCAAGGGGAAAGCACAAATGTATTCAGGGGCAATGTTAACTGACGCAAAAGTGCAGTTTCGTATTACGAGAGCGCCGATTTGGTGTGGTTGGAGGTATTATTCCTTCGCTCCGAGAGTTGTTGAGATGAAAAATGGCACGGTTCAGACGAATTCACAAGGAGAATTTGAGGTAGAATTTCTTGCTATTCCTGATTTAACATTTGCCAAGAACAAAGATATGGCTTTTCGATATGAGATAAAAATCGATGTTACTGATTTGAACGGCGAAACTCAAAGCACTTCGAAGGCAATAACGGTTGGTTATCGGGCTTTGTCTCTCGGAATTCAATTGTCTGCGGAATGCGAGAAGGACTCAATATCGAAAGTTAATCTCATTACTCAAAATTTAAACGGCGAATTTCTTGCTTCAGAGGGAGAAATTAAGTTTTTTAAACTCAAATCACCGTCAAATTTGCCGTTAAAAAGTCAAATTTTTCAGCGAACGGATAAAAATTTGTTTACAAAAGAGGAATGGTACAAAGAATTTGCAGGTAACGAGTTTGATAACGAATCAAAATTCGAAAATTGGAATCAAGAAACTGAAGTTTTTTCGAAAAAATTTAACACAAACAGCGAAAAACAACTCGATTTAACGGCGGCAAAAACTTGGGAAACAGGCGTTTATTGTGCAGTGTTAACTGCCAAAGATGCTTTTGGAAATGATGTTGAAAATCGAAAATTCTTTGTTTTATTTTCGCGAAACGAGAAAACTTTGCCTTATCCGTCAATAAATTTTGCGATTCAGTTAACCGATGAGTGCGAGCCGACAGAAAAAGCGAAATTTTTAATCGGAAGTGCTGAAAATGTGCAGATAATTTATGAAATTGAACATCAAAGAAAAGTTGTTTCGCGGGAAATTTTGAAATTAAACAACGAGCAACGTTTAATTGAAATTCCTATTGCGGAGAAACATCGCGGCAATTTGTCTGTTCATTTTACTTTTGTGCGAGATAATCGTTTTTATAAAAATGATTACACTGTTTTTGTTCCTTACACAAACAAAGAACTTGACATTGAATTTTCAACTTTTCGAGATAAACTCCTGCCCGGCGAGAAAGAGAAATGGAATATAAAAATCAAAGGGAAAAAAGGCGAGAAAGCGTTTGCAGAATTTCTTGCCTCGATGTACGATGCCTCGTTAGATGCTTTTGTGCGAAACTCTTGGAATATTGATGAATTTTTTGCGAGATATTATGCCAGTTTAGATTGGGAGACTTCAGTTTTTGGAACAGGAACGAGTACAAATTTGCGAGAAAATGTTGATGAATATTATTCTTGCCCGTCATTTTATCTTCCTACGTTTAATTGGTTTGGTTTTTCGTATTATTCAGGCAGATATTATTACGCCACCGAAAGCCCAAGAATGCTTAAATCTCGCAAGAAAAACGGTGGACGAGACGATGAAAAAAGCAAAGCCGTTCGAGAAGAAGACGCAGAAATGGACGAAGTTGTCGTTACTGCACTTGGTGTAGCGAAAGAAAAAGCAAGCGATGATGCTCCGCCGCCTCCACCACCTCCGCCGCCGCCATCTTTTGGTGAAAAACCAGAAATTGATGGCAAAAAAGAAAAATCTGACGAAGTGAAAGTTCGGACTAACTTTAACGAAACAGCATTTTTTTATCCGCAACTTCGCACCGACAAAGAAGGAAATGTGGTTGTAGAATTCACAATTCCTGAAGCATTGACGAAATGGAAAATGATGGGTTACGCACATTCGCAAGATTTAAAATCGGGTTATATCGAAAAAACGCTCGTTACGCAAAAAGACTTGATGGTCATGCCAAACGCACCGAGATTCTTTCGCGAAAATGATTTTATGGAATTTCCTGTTAAAATTTCGAATATTTCGACAAAAGATTTGAAGGGAAAAGTTTCGCTCGAATTTTCAGATGCGATAACAACGAAAATTATCTCGAATATTTTTCAAAACGAGACAACAGAGAAAGATTTCGAGGTAAAAGCAGGGCAAAATTGCGTTGTTGTGTGGAAAATTAAAATTCCTGAAGGCGTTGGGGCAATCGATTATAAAGTTGTTGCCAAAGCCGACAATTTTTCTGACGGCGAACAAAAAACGATTCCTGTGATGATAAATCGAATGTTGGTTACTGAATCGATGCCGCTTCCGATTCGCAGCAAACAGACAAAAACGTTCGATTTTAAAAAGTTAAGCGAAAATAATTCGACAACATTGCGTCATCATAAATTGACTCTCGAATTTACGTCAAATCCTGCGTGGTATGCGGTGCAGGCACTTCCGTATGTTATGGAATATCCGTATGAATGTGCTGAACAAACGTTTAGCCGCGTTTATGCGAATTCTTTAGCAACGCATATTGCGAATTCTACTCCGAAAATTGCGAAAGTTTTCGATTCGTGGAAAAATTTACCTGATTCGAAATCGTTATTGTCGAATTTAGAAAAAAATCAAGAGTTAAAAACTGCGTTGTTGCAGGAAACGCCATGGGTTCTTGACGCACAAAACGAATCTGAACGCAAAAGAAACATTGGTTTACTCTTCGATTTGAATAAAATGGGCAAAGAAATGAATTCTGCCATAATAAAATTGGATAAATTGCAATGTTCAAATGGTGGTTTTATGTGGTTCGATGGAATGCCTGACGACAAATACATCACTCAACATATTGTAAACGGTTTTGGTCATCTGAAAAAATTAGGAATCAAGACTCTTTTTGATAATTCTCGTGTTGAAAAAATGGTTCGCAAAGCAATAGAATATCTTGATGAACGAATTGTTGATGAATATCGAGAGTTAAAAGATTATTGTACGCGTTACAAAGTCAGTCTTGATGATAATCATTTGAGTTATTCTGCGATTTTGTATTTATATGGCAGAAGTTTTTACAAAGAAATTCGACTTCCAAGTGCAACAGACGAAGTTTCGAAGTATTATCTCGCACAAATGGAGAAATATTGGTTGACGCAAAGTCAATATATGCAAGGTTTAATTTCTTTAACCTTATTTCGCAACGACAAACAGGTAACTGCAAAGAAAGTTCTTGCTTCGTTGAAGGAAAAATCGATTCTTTCTGAAGAATTAGGAATGTATTGGAAAGAAAACGAAGGCGGTTTTTATTGGTATCAAGCACCGATAGAAACGCAAGCGTTGATGGTCGAAGCATTTAACGAAGTGAGTAACGACCAAGAATCTGTCGAAAATTTAAAAGTTTGGTTATTGAAAAATAAACAGACCACAAATTGGAAAACAACTAAAGCAACCGTCGAAGCGGTTTATGCGTTATTATTGAAAGGTTTAGATTTACTTGCCAATGACGAATTAGTGAAAATCAAAGTCGGAAATCAAGAAATTGACCCTCGCAAAATGGACGGCGTTCAAGTCGAAGCAGGCACAGGTTATTTTAAAACTTCGTGGAGCGGCACCGAGATAAAACCCGAAATGGGAAAAGTGACCGTTTCAAAAGCAACCGAAGGAGTCGCTTGGGGAGCAATTTATTGGCAATATTTCGAACAATTAGACAAAATCACGCCGCACTCAACACCGTTAAAGTTAACGAAAAAGTTGTACAAAGAGACAATGACTGACCGTGGTCCCGTTTTAGAAGCGTTAAGCAACGGAGCAATATTGAAAGTCGGCGACAAGGTAAAAGTGCGAATCGAATTGAGCGTTGACAGAGATATGGAATACGTACATTTGAAAGATATGCGTGCTTCGAGTTTCGAACCAATGAACGTAATTTCGGGCTACCGATATCAAGACGGTTTGGGTTATTACGAATCCACAAAAGATGCTTCGACAAATTTCTTTATTGGTTATTTGCGAAAAGGCACTTATGTTTTTGAATATCCATTACGAGTAACGCACAAAGGCGATTTTTCCAACGGCATAACATCGATTCAATGTATGTACGCACCAGAATTCGGCTCACACAGCGAAGGAATACGCGTAAAAGTGGAATAAAAAATATTTTTCTTAATCAAAAAATCTGTTTACATCGAAAAATGTAGACAGATTTTTTTTGTGAAAAAATTAAATTATTTTCATGAAATGTATAATATATTCTTTTGTTATTGGCGAGTGTATTTCTGGCGTAGATAAAATATAAATAATTTCTCTTGTCTGTGGTTCGAAATCAAAATCTGAAAAATCTAACGCATTTAACAAATATTCGAGTTCAAAAGTTGTTATTTCGTTGTTCAAAAAACACTCAAATAAAAAAAGTAGTTGTTTTTTTTCAAACAAACAAACAAATTCCATATCTTGTATTACAATTTGCGAAGTATTTTTTTGTTTTTGACTTTTATATTCCTGCACTTCGTTTTGTATGGAGGATAAAAACAAATTTTTATCTCTTTTGCCGTTTAAAAAATCAATAAATTCGTTGAGTTTCATATTTTTATGGTTTATAAATTCCTGTTTCGTTAGGTTTTAACATTCTTCTGTGCAAAAAACGTCCATCAATTCTGTAAGAATCTTTGTACATTCGCAACATTTCACCTTTCGCATTGAAAATTTTAACATAAACTGCTTTTGCTTGTCCATGCAGATGCGTTGCGGGTACAATTTTTTCAAATTGATAAAAAGTTTGTCCGAATTTTTTTTGCATAAACGTAACTTTTTCCTGCATTAAAAATTATTCCTGTCGGGAAAATCGAAAAAACTGCAAATTGCGTATCTTCAATGGTTTCGCTATTGTTAGGTGCATTCCAATCTCGGTAAAATAATTCACTCCATCGTGTAAAACAATTTCCATTTTCTCCGTACAAAATATATTTCCAGTCGTCAAAAAATTTTTCGTCAATAACTTCTTTTGAATAATTATAAGCTGAATCTGATTTTATAAGAATTTGCCCTTGCGTGTTGGTTGCTTTGCAAATGGCAAAAACACAAAAAAGAAAAATAAAAATTTGGTTTTTCATTTTACAAAAAAATTAAAAAAGCAAGATTTGCAAAGGTAAAAAATAATTTTCAAAAAAGCAATTTTTTTTCTTTTTTCTGTGAAAAATATTTTGTGGTTTAGAAAAAAATGTTTACATTTGCAGCGTTAAAAGATTGTTTAACAATTAACGAATAAATTGTGGATATGAAATATATTTTTTACATTTGTCATCTTGATAAATTTTACGACATTCTTAAAGAGAAGAAATTAATAGGTAAAAAGGTTTCTGGAAAACACAAACCAATCAATGATGAGTTTAAATGTATCTGGTTTTCGCCAAATACTTTTGGTAGTGCAGGGTCTTTTTACGGCAATATTGGATTCTGCTTAGATTTTAGTAAAGTATGGAATGGTAATTTTAGATATTATTTTTACGAAAATACAAAGTATGGAGCACATGATGTCTACAGGTATATCATATCAAAAAAGAATTGTACATTGAAAAAAAGTAGTATCGAACAAGGCGACATACTTGATATAATAAGAAAATATTTGGTTTATGTAAAACATTTAAAACGAGATGATTTACAACTTTGCGAATCAAAACTCTGTCAATTTGATTTTAAAGAATTTGAAAAACTTTTTGATAAATTATTTGAGGAGTTTTATGGAATAAATTTGTAAAACCTGTCGGCGTTTGAAAAATGTTAAACTCTGTCAGGTGCTTTCGCACTTTCCCACGACTAAAGTCGTGGGTTAAAAATCTAAGAAAAATCGTTTTTTCGAAAAAAATATTTTGAAAATTTGAAAAAATTGTTTATTTTTGTCGCAAATAATAATTTTTTTTGTGAAAAATATGAAACGTTTATTTGTTGCAATTCCGATTATTCCGTCACAAAAATTACTCGAAACGGTTGAAAAGTTGAAAAAAACACTTTCATTCGAGAAAATAAAATGGGTGGAAAAACAAAATATTCATTTTACACTTCATTTCTTCGGTGATGTTTTTGAAAAAAATATTCCAAATTTATGCACGGTTTTTCGAAATATTTCCGCAAAAATTCCTGTTTTTCAAATTTCTATCAACAATTTGGGGGTTTTTAGAAATTGGAATTCGCCGAATGTTTTGTGGGCAGGAATCGAAAAAAGTGAACACTTTTTAACACTTTTTAACGAAATTCAAAATGAAATCGAAAAATTAGATTATCAAAGGGAAAATCGTTTCTCGCCGCACCTAACTCTTGCTCGCATGCGTGAGGTAAATGATAAAATCGCTTTCAAAAATGCAATTTCTCCTGAAATTAACACTCAATTTCAACATTTTGAGGTGAAATATTTTACTTTGTTCGAAAGTATTTTGCGTCATGAGGGACCAATTTATAAATCTTTGGAGAATTTTAGTTTAAAGAAATGAAGTACTTTTTTACTTTTTTATTTCTTTTCGCTTCTTTTTCGATATTTTCGCAAAAAATTCTTGACCACAAAGACAAAATTCGAGTTGTCTGTTTGCAAGAATTGAACACAAAATATCGAGAATGTAATTTATGTCTCACCCCTGACGGCAGATATTTGTTTTTTATGTCGATGCGAGGCGGTTTAGAATGGAGCGTTCCGCGAAGAGTTTTTGGAATAACGCAATATGACGGCAATATTTGGTTTTCAAAAAAAGTAAACGACATTTGGCAAGCACCTAATGTAGTCAATTTGCCTGTCAATTCGAGAGATAACGAGGATGAACCCAATGTTAGTCCCGATGGTCAAAAAGTTTATTTTCAAAGTTGGAAAGATGGCTGGGAAAATAACGGTGGTCCTTATTATGTTGCTCAATTAAACGGTGATATTTGGGAGACACCTAAGGGTTTGAGTGATAGTATAAATCGATGTTTCGTTGATACGATGCGAACTTTTTTAGAAAACGCCACAGACGGCATTGCTGTGAGTCCCGATGGAAAGCGGTTTATTGTCGCAATGTATCACAAATACGAAGAACCAATGGATATTTATCAAAGTTCGCAAGATAAAAATGGGAAATGGGGGAAATTTAAACGTTTGTCGATAAGTACAAAAAACGATGAGCGTTCCGTTTTTTTGGCCGCAGACGGGAAAACGTTGTATTTTGCCTCGAATGGTTACGGTGGTTTTGGAAAACTTGACATTTTTAAAACCACATTGAACCCTGACGGAACGCACGGCGAGATTTTAAATATTGGAAAACCGTTTAATACTGCAGAAGACGATTACGGTTTTGTGTTAAATGCCGCAGGCACGGAGGCATATTTTATTCGAAACGGTGATATTTATTTTGCCGATTTAACTGAAGCAAATTTGCAGATTCGCCCGATTCCTACGAAAATTATAAGTGGAAAAATTACCGATTCGGAGGGGAAACCTCAAAAAAGCGAGATAATTTTCTACGGAAAAGACAGTTTCGCAATTTCTACGGCACAAAGCAATTCTTTGACAGGCGAGTATTCGTTGGTTTCTCCCTGCACTTCGGGCAATTTTCGTTTAGAAATAATTTTTAACGGAAAAGAAAAGTTTAATGTTCCTGTTTCGTTTACAAATTCTGATAAATTTGAGGAAGTAAAAATCGAATTTCAAAAACCCATTGCGAAACCTATTTTGACAGCACAAAAAGATTCTTTAACATTAAAAAAACTTGAGTTTTTTGTGTATTTTGATAGCGATAAAGATTTTTTGAAATCGGAATTTTGCGATTCTATACGAAAAAATATTTCGAAGATTGCGAAAACGAATATTGAACGTGTTGATTTACAAGGACATACAGACAATGATGCGGATTCTGTTTATAATTACAATTTAGGAATTCGTCGTTGTCGTAGCGTTTCGAATTTTTTGGAAAAAGAATTTTCAATAATTCCGAAATCAATGGAATCGTTTAGCGAATCGCAACCCAAAGCAACGAATATTTCTGAATCGGGCAAAAAACAAAATCGAAGAGTAAAAATTTCTGTTTTTTACAGGTAAAAATTTTGTTTATAAAATTTTTTTACTACTTTTGCGACATCATTTCTCAATAATTTAAAAGTTATGAAAAAATTTTTAATCATTTTTCTCTTAGTTTTTGGTTTTTTCTTTGCGAAGGCACAGGAAAACGACTCAACTTCGGCAAAAGTTGGTGGAGTTATCGGCGCAGTTACCGCTGACGGGCAAAATTATCAACAAATTGGTTTTCGAGCAGATATTCCGATTTGGAAACTTGGTTTAGGTGTTGATATTCAATTACTTATCGATGCGAAAGGAAATATTCGCAAAGCAGATTGGGACGAATGGCAAGATTATCTGGACAAATTATATTACATTCGCTGGGGACACCGCAATGAGCCGCTTTACATCAAAGTCGGCGGACTCGATTACAGTTATATTGGTTATTCAAACATCATCAATGGTTACTCAAATATGATTCAGTATCCTTCGGTGAAGCGTTATGGCGGTGAGGTTTCGTTTTACATTCCGAAAAGTGAGTCAGGAAATAAGTGGTTTGGTGCAGAGTTGTTTGCGAATAATTTTAAAGAGATGTTTCGCGACAAGGCATCAATGTTGTTTGGTGCAAGAGTTTTTTATTGCCCCGTTGGTAAACTTGAAATTGGTGCAACTTTTGCTTCGGATTTAAACGAGTACAACGGTCTCAACGACAACGATGACGATGGTTTTCCCAACGAGATAGATTTTTATCCTGATGACAAAAATTTGGTGACAGAATATGAATATTATCTCAAAAAGTCAAATAATGACACAGATTTTGTGGATAAATCGGTGAATTTTGGTCTTTGCGATGGCACAAAACGAAATCAACTTACGAAATACGGCGATTTAACTTCAGTTTCTCGTGCTTATGGTTTCGATATTGGTTATCCGATAATTACATCAGGGTTTTTAAAATGCGATGTTTACGGACATTGGACGCAACTGGCAGGGAAAGATTCGGTTTACGGTTGGGGAATGGCTCCAGGTTTTCGATTCAAAATCGGCGAAAACTTTTTAACCCTCACCGCAGAATATCGACGTTCACAGAAATATTTCGTTTTTGGGTTTTATAACCAAACTTATGAGTTGGAAAGAGCAAAATTTATTCGCAATGTTGATGGAAAATTAGTTGCACAAACGAAGCAGGAAACATTGAAATTTATCAACAGCGAGATGAACGGTTTTTATGTCGGGGCAACTTGCAACTTCTTCGGTTTTGTTACCGCAACGGCAAATTATCAAGATTTAATTGGAGACGGAAATTTACATTCTCGTTCTTTGAAGGGCGAAATTGTTCTCGGAGAATCGTTGAAAAAAATTATTCCTTTCGGCGATGTTCGCGGATATTACATTCAAAATAATGTTCAAGATTTTCAGGAATGGAAAACCTCAAGCACTTTGTTGGGGTACAAAGTTGGTTACAACTTCAAAGGAGCAATGATAGGAATGGATTTTCGATATACTTTTCAAGATTTAGACGGAAACGGAAAGATTCGCGGCGACAACGAAACTATTCGAACCATCAGTTTTAACACTTCAATAAGTTTTTAACAAAAAACAAAATATTTTTCCCCGATTTTATTCGGGGAAATTTTTTATTCTTTATTTTGCGTATCAATAACAATAGTCACGGGACCATCATTGACAAGCGAAATGTTCATCATTGCCCCAAAAACACCTGTTTTCACAGATTTTCCCAAATCTTTTTCCAATTGTTGAACAAATTTTTCGTACAAAGGAATCGAAACCTCAGGTCTCGCAGCGCGAATATACGAAGGACGATTCCCTTTCTTCGTACTTGCGTGCAACGTAAACTGACTGACGACTAATATTTCTCCATCAATTTCTTGCACAGAAAGATTCATCACGTCTTGCGAATCGGGAAAAACTCGAAGACGAACAATTTTTCCACTTAACCACTCAATATCGACTTGAGTATCAATTTCTTCGATTCCGACTAAAACCAATAAACCTTTTTCGATTTTCGAAAAAATTTGATTTTCGATTTTCACAGAAGCGGAACTAACACGTTGAATAACGACTCGCATAAAATTTTACTCCTCTTTTTTGCGATAATAATCAATTATCTCAAGAATTTTTTCAGAAGTTAAGTGTGTATAAACCTCATTATTGACAGCCATTACAGGCGAATGCGCACACGCACCCATACAAGCAACGGTGGAAAGCGAAAATAACGAATCCTGCGTAGTATTTCCTGCTTTGATTTTTAATTGATTTTCAATTTCTTGCAAAACCGATTTCATACCCTCCAAATGGCAAGTTGTTCCTTGACAAACTTGAATATTGTATTTTCCCAAAGGCTCGAAACGAAAATTATTATAATAACTTGCAACACCGTAAACTTTGCTTGTCGGCAAATGAAAATGTTTACCGATTTCAATAATCGATTCTACCGACAAATAGCCGAAAGTATGTTGAATTTCGTGAAAAACAGACAATAAATTTTCGCGTTCTGCGGAATATTTCGTTAAAATTTCTTTTATAACTTGACTCATTGTTTAAAAAAATTTCAAAAACGGGGCAAATTTAATAAAAAAATTAAATTTAAACTCATTTTGTCTAAAAATTTTATTACTCAAAAAAATTAAATTTCAATAACAAGAAATTCTTTGCATATTCAAAAAATATTTTTCCTCAAAAAAAATTTAAAATTTTAAACTTTTTTGTTTTTCTCAAAAATTTTTTAATTTTGTAAAAAAATTTTTAACAGAAAAATGAAAAACGTAATTGTACTTGGAGCAAGCCCGAATGAAAATCGATATTCGTTTTTGGCAGTCAAAATGCTTTGCGAATACGGACATTCCGTTACTGCCATCGGCAAAAACAACGGTTTTATTGAGAAAACTCCTGTCAAGTGGGAACTTCCGATTCTTGAGAACATTCACACAATTTCAATTTATCTCAATTCCGAGATTCAGAAACAATATTTCGACAAAATATTGAAAATCAAGCCTTTGCGAGTCATCTTTAACCCTGGAACAGAAAACGATGAACTCGAAAATTTGTGCAGACAAAATAATATCGCCGTCATCGAAGGCTGTACGTTAGTAATGTTGCGAACTAATCAATTTTAAAAATGAAAAATTTGTTATATATTTTTGCGATATTTCTCTTTGCGATAATTTCTTGTCGTTCAAAAAAAGAAATGACCCTTCAAGTTACGCATATCAATAATATCAAGGAATTCAAGGGAAATGCGTTGCTTTATAGTTTGCCCAAAAATAAGATTCACCTCAAGGTTGAGGTGAAAAAAAATATTTACCGCAAAGGACCTTTTTGTGAGTTTGCGGAAAAACTTTTAGGCATCAAAAACACTATTCGACAAGATAAAACCACGTTTGAGATAACTAATATTTCGATTTCAACATCTTATTCCGTTGATACAACGCAAATTTATCAAATCGAGGCAGAAAACACAAATTCACCGTTTCAATTAATTCTTTCTCCCGAAGGTTTGATTCAAAGTGCAGGTTTTTTTTCCAACGAAATGATAGAGAATCAAAATTTTCTCACACAAAATTTTGTGAAAAATAAAGATTCTGTCGAGAAAAAACCCAAAATTGATACTTCTTTTATTACCGTTCCTTTTCTGAAACGTTACGATTTGCAATATCCCACGCAGGAAAAAGCCGCCGAGATTGCTGAAAATATTTTTCTCCTTCGCAAAGACAGAAAAGACCGTCTCGACGTAGATAATCAAAAAACGAATGTTGAGGGGAAAGCATTGGAAGTCATTATTTCGGAATATCAATTTATTGAGGAAAAATATTTGTCTTTGTTTGTAGGTTTTGTGTTTTCTGAAACGCAAACTTTTCGATTTGAGTTTTTACCTGACGAAAATCGCCCAATTACGCAGAAAACGTTGTTTCGTTTCTCGCCCTCGCAAGGAATTTTGTCATCGCAAGATGTAAAAGGTGAACCCATAACTATTGAAATTGCAAAATCGAGCAACACTGCAAAATTTGACGAATATAACGACAAGGCTGAACGTTGGCAACGCAACAACAAAAAGAAAAAACCCAAATTTAACGGGCTTTTTTACCGCATTCCCGACAAATCGACGGTTCGTTTAATCAAGGGAAAAGAAATTTTGATACAACAAGAATGTTTAATCTCGCAACTCGGCACCATTTTAAACCTTCCTGCTTCGATTTGGAAAAACGAAAATTGCGTTGTTGATTTTTATCTCGAATTAGGAAATATTAAGTCAATACGAAAAAAATGAAAAAATACTTTTCTCACGAAACAGCGATTATTGATGAAAATTGTCAAATCGGTGAAAATACGAAAATTTGGCATTTCTCACACGTTATGTCGAATTGCGTTATTGGTGAAAATTGTAGTATCGGGCAAAATGTCGTTATTTCTCCCGAAGTGATTTTGGGAAAAAATGTGAAAGTGCAAAATAATGTCTCTATATATACAGGTGTCGTTTGTGAGGATGATGTTTTTCTTGGTCCTTCGATGGTTTTCACAAATATAAAAAATCCGCGTAGTGCTGTGATTCGCAAACACTTATATCAAAAAACGTTGGTTCAACGCGGTGCAAGTATCGGTGCAAACGCAACAATTCTTTGCGGAATAATAATTGGTGAATTTGCGTTTATTGGAGCAGGTGCGGTGGTAACAAAAAATGTTAAACCTTACGCATTGGTGGTCGGAAATCCTGCGAGACAAATTGGTTTTGTCTCTGAATTCGGACATAAATTAAATTTCAATAACGAAGGAATTGCCATTTGCCCCGAAAGCGGCGAAAAATATTTCTGTGAAAACGAGAAAATTATAAAATTATGAAAAAATTAATTTCTTTTTCGTCAATTTCGCATTTTGTAATTATCATTTCGATTCTTTGGACAATGTTTAACATTCGTTTTTGGAAGCAAGAACGAAGAGTTATTTATTGGGATGTGCTTGAATATTACTCGTATTTGCCTGCAGCTTTTATTTACAACGACTTGACGATGAAGTTTACAGACTCGAATCCGATTTTTTCAGATAAAATTTGGGCATTTCCGTTGAAAAATGGCAATAAAGTGGTGAAAATGAGTTCAGGTTTGTCTCTTTTGTACCTTCCATTTTTTCTTACCTCGCATTTGGCAGCGAAAATTCTTAATTATCCCGCAACGGGTTGGGGCGAACCTTACGCATTTGGACTTTTGATGAGCAGCGTTTTTTATCTCGCCTTGGGTTTATATTTTTTGCGAAAAGTTTTGCGAAAATATTTTTCAGATTTTATCACTGCGGTAACATTGATTTCTGTCGTTATTGGGACAAATTTATTTTATTACTCTGCTTTTGAGGCGGCAATGTCTCATTCGTTTAGTTTTTCAATGTTTTGTGCGTTTATTTATTTCACGATTTTTTGGTACGAAAAACCAACATTCAAAAATTCGTTTATCATCGGACTTTTGGCAGGAATCATTTCTTTGATACGACCAACAAATTCATTAATTATTTTATTTTTTCTTTTTTGGAAAATCGATTCGCTTGAAAGTTTAAAATTGAGAGTAAAATTTTTCATTGAAAAGTTTAAATTGATATTTCTCATTATTTTCGGAGGAATTTTGATTTGGATTCCGCAACTTTTATATTGGAAAATCGTTACGGGACAATGGTTTTTTTATTCTTATATGGATAATAATTTTTATTTCTCAAAACCCCATGTTCTTGACGGACTTTTTAGTTTTCGCAAAGGTTGGTTACTTTACACGCCGATGATGATTTTTGCAATATTCGGGATAACATTGCTATTCAAGCGGTTACGAGATTTTTTCGTTCCAACATTGACTTTTTTTATAGTGAATATTTATATAATTTTCTCGTGGTGGTGCTGGTGGTACGGCGGAAGTTTTGGGATGCGACCCTTAATTGAGTCTTATGCGTTGCTTGCCATTCCGATGGCGACGGTGTTAGAAAATTTACTTTCGAAAAAAAATGTTATCAAAATTGCGTTTATATTTTTGATTTTTTTGTTAAATTTACACAGTATTTTTCAAACTGCGAAGTATTATTATGGTTCGATTCATTGGGATGCGATGACGGAGGAGGCGTATTTTCATTGTATTGACCGAGTTCGCCCTGACGGGGAATTTTATAAATTAATAAAATCTCCTGATTATGAAAATGCAAAAAAAGGTTTACCTGAAAAATAATTTTTTGGGTACACTTTTTAAACAAAAAAACCTCGTTAAACAAATTTTAACGAGGTTTTTTTATTTTTCTCAATCAAAAAGAAAAAAATAATTTATTTTTTCTCTTGATTTTTATTGTCGGTTTTTTTGTTGTCAGTTTTTTTATTGCCGTCTTTGTTGTCGGTTTTTTTCAACGTAATAGCGCGTTGAGAAACGAAGGTGTAAGGTTTTTTGGCAATAGTTTTGTCAAACTCGGCTTTTTGTTCGTCAGTGGTGAGTAAAGCACGAAGTTGAGTTTTATGTTCGTTGATTTTCTTTTCGATTTCTTTTTTCACTTTGTCTTGTTCGTCTTTGGTTTTTGCGGCTTTCATTTTTTCATCAATGACTTTGAGTTCTTTGATGTTTTTGTCTTTCATTCCATTGATTTTTGCTTTTTGGTCGTCAGTTAAACCTTTGATAGCAAGACAGTCGTTATAAAGAGCGTCGTTGGTTGCTCTTGGAGCGGAGGGTTTAAAATTATAAGGATTTGGAGCAATTTTTTTGTCAAATTCTGCTTTTTGAGCATCGGTTAACACCTCGCGGAGTTGCGTTTTGTAAGTTTTAATTTTCTCGGTGCGTTCTTTGGTGAGTTTTTCTTTTGCTGCTGCATCTTTCTCGTTGTTCAACTTTGCTTCGATGGGTTGAAGTTCGGTGCGTTGCGTTTTTTGGAGTTCCATCAACTTTTGACGTTGTTCTTTGGTGATTCCTGTAAGCGACATAACATCGCGATACAAATCATTTCCGACCTGAGAAGTTTGTTTTTTTGCTCCACCTTTATTGGTTTGTACGGTGTTTTTTGTGCCTGCGTTTTTCTTGGTTTCTTTGTTTTCTTGTGCAGAAACCGAAATACTTACTAAACAAGCAAGTAAAATTGTGAAAATGAAACTTGATTTTTTCATTCGAAATGAGTTTAAAAATTTTAAAATTAAAACGCGGCAAAGATACAAAAAACTTTTTTATGTTGTATGAAAAAAAATGTTAAATTTTCTAAAATTTTTTTAATGTGCTTCGAACCAATTTTTTCCGACTCCAATTTCCACTTTTAAAGGAATATTCAACGAGATTGCGTCTTCCATCGAAGATTTTATGATAGGCAAAACCGTTTCTACCTCATTTCTGGGAACATCAAAAACCAACTCATCGTGAACTTGCATAATCATTTTTGCCTTCAGATTCAATGATTTTAACGTTTCAAAAACTTTTACCATCGCAATTTTCATTACGTCAGAAGCAGTGCCTTGAATCGGAGAATTGATGGCATTTCGCTCTGCTAAACCCTTGATAATACGATTCTTAGAGTTAATATCGGGCAAATACCTTCTTCGTCCCAAAAGTGTCTCGACAAAACCATTTTGACTCGCAAAATTGATATATTTCTCAATATAATTTTTCACCGAAGGGTAAGTTTTGAAATAATTGTCGATAATTTTTTTTGCTTCTTTTTGCGAAATATGTAAATTTTCAGACAAACCAAAAGACGAAATACCGTAAATGATTCCAAAATTTGCCGATTTTGCTTTATCTCGCATTTCTTTTGTAACGTTTTGAATATCAACGTTATAAATTTTTGCTGCAGTAATTATGTGAATGTCTTCGTTGTTTTCAAAAGCACGTTTCATTTCAGAATCGTTGCAAAAATGAGCAATGATTCGCAATTCTATTTGCGAATAATCTGCGTCAATTAACACATTTTCCTCATTATTTGGCACAAAAGATTTGCGAATTTCTTTGCCCAACGCAGTCCGAATCGGAATATTTTGCAAATTGGGATGATTCGAACTTAATCGTCCTGTCGCCGTAACTGCTTGATTATACGAAGTATGTATTTTTCCTGTTTTCAAATTTATCAAATTTGGCAACGCATCAACATAAGTTGTGAGCAATTTTTTCAAAGAACGGAATTCCAAAATTTTCGAAATAATTGGGTGTTTGTCGGCAATTTTTTGCAATTCCTCCTCACCTGTGGAATATTTCTTGGTTTTTGTCAATTTGGGTTTCGAAATAATTTTCATTTTTTCGAAAAGTACCTCGCCAAGTTGCTTCGGAGAAGACAAATTAAATTCTGTTTTTGACATCGTAAAAACTTCATTTTCAAGCACTTGCAATTGTTTCTGAATTTCTTTCGCAAAAGATTTTAAAATTTCTTTGTCCAATTTTACACCTGAAATTTCCATATCTGAAAGCACATAAATCAACGGCATTTCAACAGAATTAAACAAATTCCACGAATTTTGATTTTTCAATTCTGCTTCGAAAATTGATTTTAACTGAAAATAAATATCGGTTTTTTCACAAAAAACACTTTTAATTCGGTCTGATGAGATTTGCGGATTTCGAAAATCTACGAAAGGCAAAATATTTCGCTTGAGATAATTCGCTGAAATGTCGTTTAAAGTGTGCGAAACTTCCGAATGCAACAAATAATGGGCAATCAAAATATCAAATAATTCACCTTGAACATTTATATTGTTGTATTTAAGTACCGAAATAATGTTTTTACAGTCATAACTAATTTTTCGAATTTCGGAGTTTTCGAAAATTGGTTTAAATTCCTGCAAAATTTCTTGAGAGGTTGGAACGAAAAAACTTTTTTCGCTTTGAAAACAAAAACTTATCGCTTTAATTTCGGTGAAAAACGTATTTTCCTGAATCGGCATTATCTCAAAAGCAAATTCTGAAGAGTTTTGCAAATTGAAAATTAATTCTTTGCGTTTTTCGAAAGAATCAACGAGAAAATATTGATGTGAAAGAGTGTTAAAATTTGTTAATTGAACTTCTGTTTTTGTGGAAAATAAATCGACTTGCGAGGTAAATAAATCATTTTTTTTCTCTAAATGCGACAGAAATCTCGTTTTCAACGACTTAAATTCAAGAAAATCGAACATTTCGAGTAATTTTTCTTTGTTTGGTTCACCGACTAACAAATTTTTCTCTTTCATTTCAAGCGGCACATCAATAACGATGGTGATTAATTTTTTAAATAACAATAAATTTTCTTTGGAATTTAACAAATTTTCAGAGATTTTTTGAGGTAAAATTGCCAAATTTTTATACAAATTTTCGATGTTTTGGAATTTTGAAATCAAATTTATCGCAGTTTTTTCACCGATTCCTGGCACGCCTGGAATGTTGTCGCTGCTGTCTCCTTGAAGTGCAAGAATATCAACGACTTGCATCGGATTTTCGATGTGAAATTCTTTTTTCACTGCCTCAAGATTGATAATTTCCTTCTCGCCGCCTGATGATTTCGGTTTATAAATAAAAACGTTTTCAGAAACCAACTGTTTATAATCTTTGTCGGTTGTCATTATAAACACTTGAAAATCAAGCGTTTCGAATTTTTTTACGAGAGTTCCAATGACATCGTCTGCTTCAAAACCTTCTTTCTCAAGAATCGGAATTCCATAATATTGCAAAATATTTTTGATAAACGGAATCGAAATTTTTATATCATCAGGCGTTGCAGGACGTTGTGCTTTATAGGTCGGAAACAATTGTTGACGAAAATTTTGTGCGGCAACATCGAAGACGACAGCCAAGTGCGTTGGTTTTTCTTTTTCCAAAACTTCCATCAAAGTGTTGATAAATCCGAGAATTGCAGACGTATTTAAACCCTGCGAGGTAAAACGCGGACTTTTGATAAACGCATAATAAGCGCGAAAAATCAAATTATAAGCATCAAAGAGAAATAATTTTTTCGAAATCATAAAAATATATGTTAAAAACTTTCACAAAAGTAAAAAATTTTTCAATATTTTTTTATTTTCGCAAAAAAATTTCACAATATTTTAAATTTGGAAACAACAAATTTGATTTTTTTTTTTATCTTTGTTGCAAATTTTTTTTTTAATTGAAAAATTGTTATGGAAAACGAGGATTTACAATTGGATTATTGGGACGAGATGGCTGCAACGACAAATTTTGCCGTTATTGCTGAAATTAAACGTTTGATGGATTTGGGCGATATCGAAAATCTAAAAATCGGAATCAATAAATTTCATCATTATCTCGCCTTGGATGAGCAATCTGCTGTTGAGGATTATTTGTCGGAGTTGATGTATTTGATTTTGAAGGGTACGTATGATTCTCGTTACCGTATTGGTCGTTGGGCGAATAAAATCGATCAGTTGCGAGATAGTATTGCGTATCGCAAAGAGTTTGCCGCTTGTGTTACTGACGAATACATAAAAAGTATTTGGGAGAAAACATTTAATTTTGCAAAAAAACAAGCAGAAATTTTTCTTGGAAAAGGGAAAGTTACTTCTCCTTTGACTTGGTACGAGGTTTTTGAAAAAGAACATCTTTGTCTTTGGCGGGAAAGTAAATTACAAAATCAACAAATAACTTTAGAAAATGGCAAATGAACACGGAGCAGTAGAGAGTCAGTTAGTCCGTTTAATGAAACACATAATTAAATGGTTGACTCAACGTTTTTATTCAGACAAGGGAAGTTGGCAGAAATCAATAGATGATGCTCGCAGCCAAATTGAAAAGAATCGAAAAATTAGACCTTCAATAACAAAGAATTGGATTCTTTCGCTTTGGGAAAAATGTTTTAAAAAAGCAACCAAAGAAGCAGAAGACGAAATGCGACAAGATTCTAATGTGGAAGGTTTAACTTGGGATGATGTTTTCGAAAAACCTTTCGATGCAGACAACGATGATTCAAAAAAGGATGATTCTAAAGATTCGCAAGAACCTGAAAACCCCGAAAAACCACCTGAAAAAACTTAATGACATTTTTTATAAACTTTGTCAAGTGCCTTTCTCACTTTGACAAAGTTTAAATTTACAATTTTTTATTCACTTTTTTTTAAAAACAAATTTATGAGACAATTAAAATTTTTTTTATTATTTATTTCGCTACTTTTTTTTGCAAATCAAATTTTTTCGCAGCAGTTTAAATTCACTGAACGCGAGAAATATCTTGACGAGTTGAAAGAATTTTTTTCGCGAGTAAAAAATAATAAAATTGAAGATTTTTACAAAGATTTCGCAAAATCTTGGGAAAGAGGCGAGTTTACGGAGGATGAGATGAATTTTATTTACAACGAATCGGTGCTTTTAGTGAATAAAAAAGCAATTCCGCTTCACTTGTATAATTATTTGATGGTAAAAACGTTGTTTAACAGGTCAGGACATTCTCCTTCGAGTTATACGCAGTGGCAAAATTATTTCACAAGAATTTTGCAAAATAACAAAATTTCATCGACAAAAATCAACGAATTTCTTGATTTTACTTGGAATTTGTTGAAGACGAATCTTTTGTATAAATCTCTTACGACTCGTTGGCGGGCAGGAAGTCAGCGTTATCGTTTCGAAAATTTTCATCAAGATTCGCTTCGTTTAGTTTTTGATGGACAAACCGATTTAATTTGTTATGCGTATCACGACAGCACAATAGTTCACAACACAACGGGTGTTTATTATCCGCAGTTGATAAGATGGGTTGGCGAGGGTGGTCGCGTTACGTGGGAGAGAGTTGGGTTGGCGGAAAGCGAGGTTTATGCGGATTTGAAAAAATACGAAATCGAGATGACAAAATCGAGTTTTATGGCAAAAGAAGTGAGTTTTATGAATCAGAAATACTCGCGGAATTTGTCTTATGGTGAGTTAGAAGAAAAGGTTCAGTTTCGCGATACAATACAGAGAAAAGATGATTCGGAAGAGAAAAAGCAGGAACGAAGAGAACGAGAAAATACTATGTCTGCGTATCCGAAGTTTAAGTCTTCAGAGAAAACGTTTTTTCTCAAAGATGTTTTTCCCAATATTGACTTCGAAGGTGGTTTTTCGATGCAGGGGAAAAAGTTTATCGGTATGGGCAACAAAGAGGCTGATGCTCGTTTGTGTATTCGGCGAGGTGTTGAACCGTTTATCATTGCCTCCTCGGCTTCGTTTACCTTTATTCAAGCCGATGTTGATGAACGAGGAAATTCTAAACAAAAAAAAGAAATTGAGAAGACTATCTCAAGTGTTACGAGTCAGAATGTAAAAATTACTCTGTATTTGCGTTTAAATGGTCGTTTAGATTCGATTTATCACCCCAATTTAGATTTTCAATATGTTGAGACTAAAAATATTGAGACAAAAGTTGTTTCGCGAAGAATCATTATGCAACGCGTGAGCGAGGGCGGCGAAAATATTCCGCCATTTTTTAATTCGTTTCACAATTTGGATATGGATTTTGAACAGTTGATTTGGAATGTTGACTCTTCAACGGTTACTTTTAAACCCTTGTCTGGAAGTTCGAAAAAAACTGCCAATTTTACTTCTATTGACTATTTTGATACTGAATTGTATGATAAATTGCGTTATCTCGGAACGAAACATCCGATGGTGATGATGAAAAATTATGCAGAAGACAGAGTCAAGCAAAGTTTTGGAAAGAAAAATCCGACCAAAGACGAGATTACTGCGGCTGTTGAGAAAGAGAAATTTTCTCCTGAAGATTTGGCAAAAGGAATCCGGCGAAATCTGGACGAGGTGAAACGTTTATTGATAGAATATGCTCAATTTGGGTTCGTTTTTTACGACAGAAAAGCAAATTTAGTCTCGTTAAATAAGCGTCTCTTTGATTTTTTGCGAATGCACGGCGGAACACGAGATTTCGACCGTCTGACTGTTGTTTCAGATGCAGAATTTGATAAAAAAAATGCAGACCTGCGTCTCGACAATTTAGATTTAACCATTTATGGCGTTGAAAGTGTTGTACTAAGTGAAGCACGAGGGACAATTTTTTTCCCAAAAGAAGATACAGTCGCTAATAAAAAAGTCAAAACTAAAAGTTCAAAAGATAAAGTTCAGCGAATCGTCACGGGACAAAAACGAGTTTTAATGAAAAAAAATCGAGATTTGTATTTCGATGGACTCCTTCGAGTCGGAGCAACAGACTTTTTTGGAAAAGATTTTGTGTTTAAATATGACAGTTTTCGCATCGATTTGAATAGTGTTGACTCGGTTTTGTTTTGCATCCCTGCACGAAAAATCCGCGCAGACTCAATTCTTGCAGACCGCTACAGACTTGTGCCTGTGCTTTCGACATTGGAAAAAGTGAAGGGAAAACTACAAATTGACCATCCACTCAATAAAGCAGGAAAAGATAGTACAAACTTGAAAATCAAAGAGTTAAAAGCACTTGTAGACTCAAAAGACAAAACAAAAAAGATAAATTTAAAAACTTTTCCCATTTTTAAAAACGAAGTGAAATCAAGAGTGTTTTACGACCGTTATCCGATGGTGTTTCAAACACAAAAACGCGAAAATTTTATCTTTCACGACCTGGAAAAAACCAAATATTATAAACGAGACAGTTTTTATTTCGAAACAAATCCGTTTGTGTTAAATGGTTTAGATAGTTTGGGAAAAGTTGGGCGAGACAGCATTAAAATTGCAGGACGTTTCGTCTCAAGTATATTCCCCGAATTTGACGAATATTTGTCGGTGCAAGGTGATAAATCGCTCGGTTTTACTCACGATTTAAAAACATCAACACCACTTTATGATGGAAAAGGACATTTTAAAGGAAAACTAAAACTCTCACGAGTCGGACTGCAAGGAACAGGTGAGGTTCAATATTTAGTTTCCACTACGGAGGCCGATAAGAATCGTTTTTACTTCGCCCCAGACTCAATGAACGCATTCTCGCACAATTTCAGAATCGCAAAACAAACCTCAGGAACAGAATTCCCATCGTTAAATACCGTCAAAGGTGATACCGCATGGGTGCATTGGGAACCCAAACGCGATATTTTGCTCGCCCGAAATAGTATGTTACCGCCCAATTGGGACAAAAAGAAAATGCCTGCCAAAAAAGCAAATCCTTTGCCCTTTGAAATGTTCGACCAAAAAGCAAAAATGAACGGAATAGTGATGTTAAAACCTGAAGGTTTAACAGGAGACGGAATAATGGACTTTGTCGGAGCAGAAATGGAATCGGAAAAATATGATTACAAAGCAAATACTTTTGATTCAGACATTGCCTCGTTTAAAATTGTGGTTGACACTTCGTTTTCTATTGATAGAGTTGCTGCACATATCAATTTTATCGACTCCATTGGAAGTTTTAAAGCCATTGACACAATTACTGATGTTCAATTTAAACATAATTTTTACAAATGTTATATGGACAGATTTACTTGGTTGATGAAAAAAGAAGTAATTGGAATTGTTAAACCTTTGACTGCCTCGGCAAAAAAAGTGTTTAACGAAACTGATATTTTTAAAGTGAACGAAGAAGAGTTAGGCGGCGTAAAATTTATCTCTACGCACCCAAATCAAAACGAGTTAACGTTTAAATCTGATACCGCACTCTTCGATATTCGCAAAAAAAACATCACGGCATATAATGTTAAACTGATTCACTCTGCCGATGCGTTGATCTTCCCAAGCACTGCGGTAGCAATTTATAAAAATGCACAAATGCAGACTCTCGCTGACTGCCGAATTGTCACTGAACCCGAACACAAATTCCACTTAATTTACAATTCTACGGTCAATATTTCAGGAAGACTTCTTTATACCGCAACAGGAGATTATAATTACGTTACCGTGAGAGATAGTATTGAGAAAGTACACTTTTCGAGTGTTCGTCCTGACGACAATTTGCAAACCGTTGCTATTGCAAAGATTTCCCCGCAAGATAAATTTACTTTGGGACCAATATTTTCTTTCATCGGAGAAATAAAATTGGAATCGAAGCAGAAACACTTAAAATTTACAGGATTCTCGCGAATGGAGCATCCGTGTAAAAAACTTGATACGCTGCAATTTGCCTTCTCTGCGTCAATAAACCCCGACACAATTTTTATTCCCGTAATGCACGACACAGCAACATTTACGCAGAAAGAGAAAGTAGTAAAAGTGAATGTCAGCAAAGATATGAAAAATGAAAAACTTTTTGCAAGTTTATTCCTTACGCAAGACTCCTCGCACATTTACAGCACTTTTCTGACGCGAATGAAAAATTACAGCGACATTGACCTCTTCGATGCGAAAGGATTTTTGTATTACGACAGCATATCAGATGCGTATATTGTCTCTCGCAAAGAGAAAATTTTAAATCCAACATTTCCAACAACAAAAATTACGAGAGAGAAAGAAAATTTCAAACGCGGACCAACGTTTAATTATCTAAAACTCAGTCGAAAAAGTTGTGAATTATACGGCGAAGGAATCTTTGATTTGGGTGCAGACCTGGGACAAGTAAGTTTAATGCCTGTCGGAAATGTGAAACATTATTTAGACAAAGACATTATTGAGTTTGACCTGATGCTTGGAGTCGATTTTCCTTTGCCCGATAAGTGTTTTGACCTTGTCTACGAACGCGTTGCAAATGCAACTGGAAATCCTCAACCATTTTTGCCCGAAGAGACAAGTTTTAAACAGTCAATGATAGAGTTAGTCGATACGGTGCAAACGAATCGAATGTTATCTGATTTGACTGTTCCCAATAGAGCAAGAGTGTTCCCCGAAATAATGCAACATAAATTTTTGTTCGGAAATGTTAAACTAAAATGGAACACAAAAACGCATTCTTATCGCACTTTTGACCGTTTTGCGATGGTCGGAATCGGAAATCGAGGTTTATACAAATATATCAACGGCTACATTGAGTTAATAAAAAAACGTAGCGGCGAGACACTATATATATATCTCGAACCAAGCGAAAGAGAATGGTTTTTCTTTGTTTATTCAAAAGGACAGATGAAAACTTATTCGTCAAATGAGGAATACAATTCTGTTATCTCGAAGACGAAGGCGAAGAATCGAAAAATTGTTGACAAAAATCGTCCTGATGTTCCTTATTCTTTCGATTTGAGTAACGAAAAAGCAAAAGAAACATTTTTGCGAAGTTTCAGAAATACAGACGAAGACGAGGAGGAAAAAGACAAAGAAGAGAAAGAAGATAAAGATTAATTTTTTTCAATTCTGTCGGTTTAATAAAAACTGACAGAATTTTTTTAACGTAAAAAGTTAATTTTTATTAAAAAATTTTTGATGAAAAAAAAGATGAGAATTTAAAACGTTGATTTTCAATGAGATAAAATTTTTGAAAAATAAAAAAAATATTAAAAAAAAGTAAAAAAAAATATTGCATAAAATGAAAATTATGTATATCTTTGTCATCGAAATAATTTAGTGTTTAATCGTTCAATTTTAAGATGTTATGACAAAAAAACTGATGTATTTGCTTGCATTTTTGGGGCTATTCAGTGTGCAGGCATACTCGCAACGGACAATTACAGGAGTTGTTACCGACGCCGGAGACGGGACAACAATCCCTGGGGTTGCCGTTCAAGTAAAAGGAACAACTATCGGTATTGTAACAGGTATCGATGGCGATTATTCCTTGAGCGTTCCCAATGACGCAACAATTTTGATTTTTAAGTATGTTGGGAAGAAGACTCAGGAAGTTGAGATTGGTTCACAGACGAAAATTAATGTCGTTATGGAAGCCGAATCTCAAGAACTAGGTGCAACGGTTGTTACTGCTGTGGGCATCAAAAAAGATGAGAAAAAACTTGGTTACTCCGTAACTCAGGTTAATAGCGAGAATTTAACACAGGGACGCGACAAGAGTCTTGTTAACTCGCTTCAAGGGAAAGTGGCTGGTGTCAATATTACCTCTTCTTCGGGTGCGCCTGGTGCTTCTACGCGTGTTATTTTGCGAGGTTTTTCCTCATTGGGCGGCAGTAACCAACCTCTTTTCGTTGTTGATGGTGTACCTATTGACAACAGTTCTTCCGCAGACGGCGATATCAACGGTGGAGTCGATTACGGCAACCGTTCCAACGACTTAAATCCTGACGATGTTGAGTCTGTTTCAGTTTTGAAAGGTGCTTCAGGAACTGCATTGTATGGTTCAAGAGCATCAAACGGTGTAATTATTATCACGACGAAGAAAGGGAAATCCGCTTCCAACAAAGCAAAAGGAACGGATGTGATTTATTCAGGTTCAATGACTTTCGAAACGCCCTTACGACTTCCCGAATTTCAAGGACGTTATGGACAAGGCATTTACGGCAACAAAGACCTTCGCGAAAACACCAGTTGGGGACCAATCTTTGACGGCAAATATCACGAGTGGGGAGCAATTGTTGACAACGCACAAAAAATCAAAAAATATGAGGATATACCAGATAACGTTAGAGATTTTTTTGAAATAGGAACAACATTTAACAATTCTGTTTCTATCGCAGACGGAACAGAAAAAATGAGTTATTATTTCTCTTACTCAAACGTTACCGCTGACGGTATTTTCCCTTATGACGTTGACAGTTATAAACGAAATACGGTTGCCCTTCGTGGGATGGTAAAATTGTCAAATAAACTTGTGAGTTCGGGTTCGTTAAATTATGTGAATAAACGTAATAAATTCGTTCCAACAGGTCAGGGAACAACGGTTTATAATCAAATTCTCCAAACACCTCGCGATATTGATTTGAAAGATTTAGAGGATTATAATTCAGAATTCAACAACGTTAACAATTATTATTCTCCTTATACGAATAATCCTTACTTCATTTTAAAAGAATTTGGAAATGACAATGAGGAAAATCGTATTTATGGGAATATGCAATTTGAATACGAGTTCACAAAATGGTTCAAGGCAACTTGGCGAATGGGTGCTGACATATCCAATCGTTTCACAAAAGATTGGAAAGCCGTTGTTGCGACATCTGAAAACACATCAAATGGTCAATACAATGATTATGCCAACAAAGGCGACGAGCCTGGCAGCGTTGCAATAACAAACGAAACTTCTACGGTTTACAACAGTGACTTCATTCTTGCGTTTAATAAAAAGTTTTTTAATGACGAATTAGAAGCAAGTTTAATTATCGGTCATAACGTGAACGCAACAAGTTTGAAACAGTCTTATTCCTCGATTTCAAAGTTGAGTGTTCCTGAATTTTATGTACTCTCAAATTCTCCAGATAAACCTTTTGTTTCTGAATATACTCAACAACACAGAATTGTGGGTTTGTTTACAAACTTAGATTTATATTACAAAGGTTTCTTAAATTTGACGTTGAGTTTTCGTAATGACTGGTCGTCAACATTGCCTTATGAAGAAGAACGTACTTGGTATTCACCTGGCAAATCCTTTTCTTACCCCGCAGCAAGTCTTGCGTTCATCTTTACTGACGCATTTCCTGTTTTGCAAAAATACATTAATTCAGGAAAAATTCGTGCAGGTGTTGGACAAACAGGTAATGACGCTAATCCTTATTTAGTGTATTCTGCTTTTGTTCGCGAGGCTTATGGAGATGGTTTTACCGCATTAAGTTTTCCATTATCTGTTGGTGGTATCAATGGTTTTCGTACTTCGACAAGAATTGGAAATGGAAGTTTACAACCTGAAATTACAACCGAATTTGAATTAGGTACTGATTTGCGATTTTTCAACAACCGAATCGGCGTAGACCTCACTTGGTACACAAAGACCGTTACCGATATGATTTGGAATGCCACTTTGCCCTCTTCTACAGGTTATAGTTCGCAAACTTTAAACCTCGGCGAGATGACAAATTCAGGTATTGAGTTGCTTTTGACTTTTACTCCTGTTAAAAAAGAAGATTTTTCTTGGACATTCTCAATAAACTTCTCGAATAACAAAAATAAATTAGTTAAACTGAAATCAGGAATGACTAACATTGACTTTAGTCCTGTCGGTGGAGCCAATAGCCCGAAATTCATGGCATACGAAGGCGAGGCATTGTATATTTTTGAAGGTGCTTCTGTCGTAAGAGATACGGTGAAGGACGCAAAAGGAAATCCCATTCTTGATAAAAGTCGTGTTGTTGTAGATTCAAAAGGTATTCCTGTTGAAACAACAGAGAAATATCGTTATGGAAGTTCGCAGTATAATTTTATTGCTGGTTTAGCAAATACTTTTGAGTTCAAAGGAATATCATTTGGATTTACTTTTGACTGGCGTCAAGGTGGTTTGATGTATTCAAGAACAGCAAGCATGTGTTATTTTTCAGGAATTGTTCCTCATACTCTTTATAATGACCGTCAGCCGTTTATTATTCCCAATTCAGTAGAAGACGTTGGAGGTATTGACCCAGCCACGGGCAAACACGTTCCTGTTTATGTTGAAAATACACATATCATTACTTCATCAACAGTTTACGATCACGCAGGAAAAGGTTATATGAATTTTGAAAAAGCTTTCGTTCTTGATAAATCCTTTGTCAAATTGCGAGAAATAAGTTTTGGTTACAAAGTTCCGCGAAAATATTTAGCAAATTTACCCGTTGGACAAATTGAAGTTGGTGTTGTCGGAAGAAATTTGTTCATCTGGACTCCCGAAGTAAATCGCTTCATCGACCCTGAGGCAACAACCTTTGGCAACGACAGCGGCGCAGACTACGGCGAATTCGGTGCAACTCCAAGCACAAGAAGTTTTGGTTTCAGTTTAAAATTCTCATTCTAAGATGAGTAATGTTTAACTTTTTTAACACAAAAAAAAATATGAAAAATTTAAAATGGAAAATCGTTACTCTTTGCATCGCTATTGTGACGGTATATACTGCCTGCACAAAGGACTTTTTGGATGTCAATAAAAATCCAAATGCTTTGCAAAATGCAAACTCACAAGAAATGCTTTCTCCTGTCTTAGCATCCGTTTGTTATACAATGGGAATGGCTGCCTCACAAGTACTTGGCTGTTATTGGTCGCAATACTGGACCCTAGCTCCCGGCGGTCCTCAGTACAAATCTTACGAGGAATACAACATTGAACCCGATGATTTTGACAACAGATTTTGGGGCTATTTTTATAGTCGAACCTTAATGAACGCCAAAACTATGAAGTTAAAAGCAAAAGCAGATGAGAAATATTCTTTGTATTTGATGGGTGCGGTAATGGAAACTTACGCTTACCAAATTCTTGTTGACCTCTTTGATAATGTTCCTTATTCGCAAGCATTGAAAATGAACGATGCTGTTGACCAACCCAAATTTGATGAGGGAAAATCTGTTTATGAAGGAATGATTAAAAATCTCAACGAAGCATTACAAACTCCTTATAAAAAAGGATTCAGACCAGGCAAAGAAGATATTTTCTTTGAAGGCAATATGGACAAATGGGAACAATTTGCCAATACGCTCAAACTCAAAATTTATCTTCGTCAGTCGAAAAATAATTTGATGAAAGATTCTATCGCTGCTCTCTTTGCAAAAAATAATTTCTTAACCGTAGATGTCGCCATTACACAATTCACCGACCAAGGCTCGCAGCGAAATCCTCAATATGAAACCGATATTTTCCTTCACGGAAATAATGATAATGTAGCAAGTGAAACCGTTGTTGAATTTTTGAAAACCAACAAAGACACAGCAAGACTCGCCAAATTATTTTATTTGCCCAAAAAAGGAACTGATTTTAAAGGTTTAAAACAAGGAAATTATATGAAGGCAAACGAAGACCTTTTGACCGCAGATAATTTCTCTCGTCCCATTGTTACCGCAACAACACCTGTTTACTTAATGACCGCCGCCGAAAGTTATTTCCTCCAAGCAGAAGCAGTTGCTAGAGGTTACGCAACAGGCGATGCAAAATCACTCTACGAAAGAGGAATTGTTGCCGCTTTTGCACGTCTTGGTTTAAGTGCAGCTAAAGCCGATGAAGTTTATGCAGACAACAATGCTCCATACAATTTTGACAAAGCCGCAGACAAAATCCAAGCAATTGCCACGCAAAAATGGTTATCAATGACTAACATTCAAGGAATTGAATCCTTCATTGAGAACGTCAGATTAGGTTTTCCGACTTTCCAGTCATCAGTTTCTTCAAAATTCCCTGCAGGTTTATTGCCAAAACGTTTACCTTATCCTAAATCCGAAGTTGACAACAACCCTAATATCAGTCCGTATAAAAACAATGCTAACATTGTTTTCGAGCCTGTATGGTGGGCAAAATAAACTTTAAAAACAGAATGTTTTATGAAAAAAATATTAATTCTTTCAATTTTGCCGATGTTTTTGGCAACTTGTTGGTTTCTTAGCAGTTGTAGCGAAGAGAAAGACCCCATTTCGAAAACGATGTATTACCCCGTTTTGAAAATGAAAAGTGATACAATAGTCGCAGTAGTAAAAGGAGCATCCATTCCCGCCGCTGACATCACTGCACTCGAAGGAGAAAAAGCAACAGAAATTTTTATTTCTCCAAAAGACAATGAAATCAGAAATGATACCATATTTTTGCAATATCAAGGTTATAATGCAAAAAATGAGTACGGCTATTATTCTCGCGAACCTTTACGCAGAATCGTCTGTGTGCTTGAATCTACTCCACAACAAGGAATTGACCTCAGCGGAAGATATGCTTTTAACGACCCATCGTTTAAATGGATTTTTACAAACATCTCTAAAACCATGGCAAACGGCGTATTTGTTTCTTCTAATTCCGATGCAGGACAAGCCTTAAAAAGTGGATATATTTACAGCGTAGACGGAATAAATGTCGCGATACCAAAACAAACTGCATTACCCTTGGGCGGAAAAGGAACGGTTGCTAACGACAAAATTACATTGCAACTTATTAGAATTGATGCTGCAGGTAATATCTTAACAAGAGATATTGTATGGACAAAGTATGTTGAAGCAACCGAACTTAAAGCAGACAAAGACTCGCTTAGACTGAAGAAAAAAGAAAAGGTCAGAGTAACCATCACTGTATTGCCTGAGAATGCCACCATACAAGAAATGGAATGGAAATCTTCGGATATGGATGTTGCAAGACCTAATAAAGTATCTACTATGGTGTACGACATAACCGGAAGAAACAATGGAAAAGCAGAAATTGTTATTTCTTCTATCTACTGGAAAGCGAAAAAAGTCATTTATGTTGAAGTAACTGACTAAATTTTTTATTTGTATAGTCTATTTAACTTTAAATAGGCTATACAAAAATTCTTAACTTTGTAAAATTTTTTTGAACAATGAAATATAAATCTTTTTTCTTTGTTTTTTTACTTGGAATAGCATTATTTTGGGCCGCTTGCGGCGGAAGAGATTATCTTTACGGAGATTATGAAGTTGAATATCTCCCAACATATCCCATTTCAGGAGACTGGAGAGTCAAACAGGTAACACTAAGCAGCACAGGACAAGACTCTATCATTGCTGCCAACTATTCTAAATTGTACATCTCAAACACTGCTTTTAATACAAAAGACACCATTTGGGTAGAATTGGATTTATTCAAAGCAAAAGTATTTGCAGCCGTATCAGCAAAAACATTTGGCTCGGAAAGTGTAAAAAACTGGAACGCATATGACAACATCAAACGAGACTCCGTCATATCAGCAGCAGGAGACTCTATTGTGTCCGTTCAAAATGGAAAAATCCTTAATCTCGTGCCGAAAGGACCATTTGGAAAAGATGACAGTATTTATTTTGAGGTAAAAATCTCTGCTAAAAAAAATAATGCAGTTTTTTTCAAAAATTACAAATTTTACGGTCACAGATACAACGGCTACAATTAAAAAAATCAAAATCGCACTTCAAAAGTGCGATTTTTTATTTCTCAATAACTTTTTACAATAATTTCCTTCTTACAGGCATTGTCATGCAACGACAACCACCACCACCACGAGATAATTCTGAACCTTCAATCGTTACAACGCATTTTTTGTACTGAAAAATGTCAATTTGTTTTGAGATAACATCATTTGCTCTCATCACCTCGAAACCGTTTTTGTTTAATTCCTCTATTGTATGAGTATTTCTGCCGTAACCAATTATTTTGCTCGGTGCAAGACAGAAAAAATTTGCTCCACTGTGCCATTGCTCGCGTTCTTGAACAAAAATATCATCCCGACCTCCACAAAATAACGGTTTTAAGTCAAAATTCAGATTATTCAAGCAAGATAATAAATTCTTCTCTTGAGAAATCGAAGTAACCTCGCCGTTCTCGATGTCAATGCGAATAGTTAAATATCGAGCAGGAGTCAAAATCAAAGGGGCAAAAATCATACACGTTTCCGAATCTAAAAACGTAAAAACCATATCCAGATGAATAAACGACTCAGGAGAATAAGGCAATTCTTGTGCGATAAGATGAAATTTCCCACCTTCTTTTTTCAAATGTTCGATTAAAAAATCTATACCATAAGACGAAGTGCGACAACTCACTCCGACAAGCAAAACATCCTCGCGCGGCACTAAAATATCGCCGCCTTCCATCGTACAAAGCGGAGAAAACATCACAGAATTTTCAGGATTAAACGTTTTGGCAAGAAAATTCGGGTGATAATTAAAAATTGTCTCCATAATTATTGACTCCCGCTGACGCACTTTGTTTGCCATTGAGGAAATTAAAATGTTGTTAAACATCGCAACGGAAGCGTCTCGCGTGAAGAAAAAATTCGGAATGGGCTGCAACGCATAACGTTCTTTGTCCAAAAACTTCGTGAGATTGTCTTTTTTCAACAAAACGCCCTCGATTAACTGATGCGAAAGTTCCTCGTTTGAGAGAGAAAGTAAAAAATCTTGAATCTCTGTAACATTCTCATTTTTACAAATTTTTTCCACTAAAACGTTTTTTACCTTGTCAATAGTCAAAACGTCAGATAACAATTCGCGCACCTGAAAAGTTTTGGTAAAAAGATTCAAAACGCCACTTAACTGCTGATATTCGCTGCGGGCAACTGCGAGATTCAAAATGTCGCTATACAAAGCTCGCTTTGCCGTCTCGGGAGTCATATTTTCCACCTCATTATTGGGGGCATGCAAAATAACTGCTTCTAACTCACCGACTTCTGAAAATAATTGAACAGGAATTTTTCCGTTGTACATTTTTTTGAAAAATTAATTTTTACAAAATTAAAAAAAATATTAATTTTGCCTCGATTTTTTAAAAAAATAATGTATGAAAAAATTAATAGAATATTTTTTTCAAGGAATAATCTTAGTTGGTCCCTTGGCATTGACAATTTATATTTTTATTTGGGGATTTCAACTCATTGACGGAATTATTGATGTTCCGATTCCTGGTATTGGTTTTGTCCTTGTCTTTGCGATAATTACATTTGCAGGGTTTATGAGTGCGACCATCGGAATACAGCCTGTTTCGGCACTCATCGGATGGTTTATTAATCGAACTCCACTTGTAAAAATGGTTTATACCTCAGTGAAAGATTTATTTTCCGCTTTTATGGGCAAAGACAGAAAGTTCAATAAACCCGTTTTGGTAAAACTTTATAAGGGCAGTAATGTTGAAAAATTCGGTTTTATCACTCAAGAAGACCTCACTGATTTAGGAATTTCTGCCGACAAAATTACGGTTTATTGTCCGCATTCGTATGCTTTTTCGGGAGAATTGTTTGTAGTCTCGAAAGACGATGTTACTCCTCTTGAGGCAACATCAGCTGAAATAATGAAATTGATTGTCTCCGGCGGAATAACAAGAATTTAACAAAATGCACATATAGAATTTATCCCACAAAATCACAAGTCGAAATGTTTGCGAAACATTTTGGTTGTGTGCGTTTTGTCTACAATTATTTTCT
>DYQK01000185.1 GCA_020719385.1 Rikenella microfusus
GGGGTAATTCACTTTTTCTAATTACAAAAAGCATTGCCATCTTTTAAGAAAGATGGTAACACTAAATTATGCGAATTGTGGAACAATGTATCTCAATAATTATAAAAAAATCTGTTAATTTTTTGCAAATTTAACCAAATTATTTTTTGTTTTTTTCGAAAAAAATAATTATCTTTGCACCGCAAAAAAAGAGATAAATTTTCTCTTTTTTTATAAAAAATCATTTCGTTATTTTGTGAAATATTAAAATGAAAATTTTCTCTAAAACAGCATTTGTCAAGACTTAAATAATCATTTTTCTTATGTCAATAGTTAAAAAACTTTCGTTTTTAGACCGATATTTAACTCTTTGGATATTTCTCGCAATGTTTGTCGGCGTATTTTCGGGCTATTTATTTCCTGAAATCAATGGTTTTTGGGCAACATTTCAAAGCGGAACAACAAATATTCCCATCGCCATCGGATTAATATTGATGATGTACCCACCTTTGGCAAAAGTGAAATACGAAGAATTAGGAGATGTCTTTCGAAATTTCAAAATTCTCGGACTTTCGTTGGTGCAAAATTGGATTATTGGTCCCGTTTTAATGTTTTTTCTCGCCATTTTATTCCTTCCTTCGTTTCCCGAATATATGATTGGGTTAATTCTCATCGGTTTAGCGAGATGTATCGCAATGGTTATTGTGTGGAATGAACTCGCAAAAGGCGACACCGAATACGCCGCAGGTTTAGTTGCGTTTAATTCGATTTTTCAAGTGCTGTTTTTTTCGATTTATGCGTATATTTTTATCTCTGTTTTGCCCGCATTTTTCGGTTTACAAACTTTTGCAGTGAATATTACTATCGGACAAATTGCCGAAAGTGTGTTTATTTATCTCGGAATTCCGTTTTTGGCAGGAATGTTGACCCGTTTTTCGTTAATCAAATTGAAAAGTAAAGATTGGTACGAAAAAATTTTTATCCCCAAAATTAGTCCGTTGACTCTTGTTGCGTTGCTGTTTACGATTTTTGTAATGTTTTCTCTCAAAGGAGAAGTTATTGTGAAAATTCCGCTTGACGTGATTCGAATTGCGATTCCGCTGTTGATTTATTTTGTAATGATGTTTTTGGTTTCGTTTTTTATGGGTAAAAAAATTGGTGCAGATTATCCGAAAACAGCAACAATTTCGTTTACGGCGGCGAGCAATAATTTTGAATTGGCGATTGCTGTAGCAGTTGCGGTTTTTGGAATCAATTCGGGCGTGGCGTTTGCGGCGGTTATTGGTCCCTTGGTGGAAGTTCCTGTTTTAATTGGTTTAGTGAATGTTTCATTGTTTTTTCAGAGAAAATATTTTTCGAAATAAAATTTTAAACTTTTTTAACACAAAAATGTATGGACATAAAAGTTTTAGGCACAGGCTGTTCGCGTTGTAAAACGCTTTACAAAACGGTTTGCGATGCAGTTTCTGAATTGAAACTTAACGCAAACATCACCAAAATCGAAGACATTGTCGAAATTATGAAGTTCGGAGTTTCAACAATGCCCGCATTAATCATTGACGGAAAAGTTGTCGTCAAAGGCAGAGTCCCGAATTTAAACGAAGTAAAAGACTTTTTAAACAAGAGATAACAATGAAAAAAATGTTTTTTGTATTGCTTTTAGCCATTCCATTTTGGATGTGTTCAAATCCAGGCAACAGCCAAACGACTAATAATCAAGTTGTTACGTCTTCGAAAAAAATCGAAGTGTTTTATTTTCATTACACTCGTAGGTGTATTACGTGTCAGGCTGTGGAAGATGTTGCAAAAAAATCGTTGGAGGAATATTTCTCAAAACAAGTTCAAAACAAAGAAATTACGTTTACTTCGTTGAATTTGGATGAGGAAACAAGTAAAACGGCTTCGGAGAAATATCAAATTTCAGGGCAAGCGTTGATTTTTGTTTGTGAAGGGAAAACCGTAGATTTGACCAATGATGGTTTTATGCATGCCAAAAATTCTCCTGATAAATTTAAGGAAATTGTTAAAAAAACGGTTGAGAATCTTTTGAAATAAAATAAAATTTATTCCCAACAGAATTTTTTCGAAAATTTGTTGGGAATTTTTGTTTTTTTTTGCGAAAATTTTTTTATTTCGAAAATAAAGTGTACTTTTGCGGCGGTAAGTAGTGATTAGAAGAGTTACTTCAATTTTTAGGGTAAATTGTCATGGACCTCGGTCTATAAATACTTTTCTAAGATTTTCTCTTACCATTTTTTTCTCAAGAATTTATTTTTTTAACCATTTTACGGGATTCTGTTTTTCCAAATTTTTCCAAATTTGAAATTTTAAAACGGTTAAATTGTTTTTTTTCTGAGAATCGGTGAAAATTAACCCTAATTTTTGATTCGTTTTAACGAAATCGCCTTGTTTAACGTATGATTCTGCCAAATTTGAGTACAAAGAATAATAATTTCCGTGTTTTAACAAAACGGAATAATTCGTTCCTGCGATAAAAACCACTTGCGAGACGTAGCCGTCAAAAATTGCTTTCGCTTCGCTGCCTTTGGGTGCGGCAAGGTCTATTCCGTCATTTCGGATTTTGATATTTGAAAACAACGGATGTTTGTGTGTTCCGAACTCACTAATTATCACTGCGTTAGCAACGGGATACGAAAATTTATGTTTAAACTTTTCAAACCGTTTGTCCATCTCGGCGTCTTGAATCGAATCGCTGACTCGTTTAATAATTTTTTCTGCGGCATCAATAAACGAATTGGCAATAGTTTTTCCGAGTTCTTTGTTCTCTGCGGCTTGTTCGTGAATTTGTTTTAAAATTTCTGTTCTTTGTTCCTTAATTTTTTCATAAAAACCTTCTCGTTCCAACTCGTCAACGGTATAAAGTTGATTTTGCAGCAATTTTCGGAGAAAAAATTCGCTTTTTTTCTGTTTTTTCTTTTCCAATTCTAAAACTTTTTTTTGCGTATCTGTTTTTAATTTCTGAATCAAAGCAATTTGACTTCTGCGAAATTCCGCAAAATACGAGAGATATGTTAGGCGTTGGTAGGCTTGATAAAAACTTTCGGCGGCAAGAAGGTAAATCCAAATGTTGTTGCCGTGATAATTTTTATATGCGGAGAAAATCATTTTTACGTACTCATTTTCGAGAAGTGCGATAGTTTTTTTCGTTTTCTCGACTAATATTGTTGCCGAATCGATTTGTTTGTCGAGATAATCGATTTGTATTGCGAGCAGTCGCAAAAGTGAGCCGCGTGTGTGAACTCGTTGATTTACAACGTTAAACAATTCTAAACTCAGAGGTGATGTTTTATCTGTTTCGTTGAGAATCATTTCCGAGAGACGAATTTCCTCGCGATACATATCAATTTCTGCGGTATCAATTTGTGCAAAAATCTCAAAATGCAAAAGAATCAGGAAAATAAACGGAATAAAAAGTTTCATTTTTAGAAAAAAAATAAAAATATTCGGTGCAAAAATAAAAAAAATAATTGATTTTTTTTGAGAAATATTTTTAGAAAAAAAATATTCATAAATTTTAATGAAAATATAAAAAAAATGTTAAATTTGCCGCTTCAAAAATAATTTTTCATTAATTTTAAAATGTGCATTTTTATGAGAAAAATTCTCAATTTTCAGAAATGGCTGTCCTTGTTGATAGTCATGAGTTTTGCTTCTTTTGCTTTTGGGCAAACAGCAAACCAATATCTTTTCTCTGCCGCAAGCGGCACTTACACGCCCTTGACAGGCGGCACAACCATGGCACTTACAAGCGGCAACACAGATTATGGAATGTTCGCTAACATTCCTATCGGGTTTAGTTTTAAGTTTAACGATTCTACGTACACGCATGTCCACGCATCAACAAATGGCTGGATGACTTTTGGCAGATTTTCAGGAGATAATGTGACTTCTGATGCAGAAACAATAACTATTTGAACACAGGTACAAAACGTCCTAAACTTGCTCCTTTGTGGGATGATATGGATATTATTGCGGCAACAAATTTTTCGTATCAAACCTCTGGAACAACACCTAATCGAGTGTTTACAGCCGAATGGAAAATGGTGGAATGGCCTTTTTCCGCTACAGCAGCAGTTATTTCGTTTCAAGTGAAATTGTACGAAACTTCGAATCGAATAGAGTTTGTGTATCAGCAAGAAGCAGCCGCACCTGGTCCTGCTAGTGCTTCCATCGGTATTTGTGGTGCTTTGGGCAATTATTTGTCGTTAGATAATTCTTCGACAAGTCCTTCTGCCAGTTCAACAACGGAAGTTACAAATATTTCGGCAAAACCTGCTACGGGACAAATTTATCGTTTTGACCCACCGTCAATAGCTGTTAAGGGAAATAATGTTGTTATCGCAAACAACGATGTTACTCCTTCAACTACTGA
>DYQK01000186.1 GCA_020719385.1 Rikenella microfusus
AATTTTGGGTTTTCCAAAATAAAAAAGAAAAAAAGTACCAAATATCATCATTGTAAAACCAATGTAAACAAACGAAATCCACGCATCGCTAATTAATTCTATAACTGAAATTTGCGACCAACGACCCATTGTTGCGTCATAACTTGCTTGATAAATTTTCCACTCATCCACCTGAATCGGTTTATTGACCTCCAAAATTGCCGTATCTCGTTTAGAATCTTTCGAAATAAACTCAATAGTTGAGGCAAAACGCTTCACTTCAGGAATTGTCATCGCAAGAAAAATCTCATTATTGAGTGATAAGTTTTTTCGAGAAATATTAAAACTGCCACTCGAAATCCAACCGTAAATTTCTTTTTTCGTAGAGAAATCAAGCACTTTCACAAAAGCCGCAGGAGCTGCACCTATCTCGTTTTTTTCCACAAAAACAGAATCTTGCAACATTGCAAGCGAATAAAATTTCTCAATAACAATTTCAAAATGCAGAAGTTTAATTTTATAATTCCTTGAAATACAATCACTTAACAACGGTTTTTGATTTTCAAAAACTAAATTTTCTGTTTCTTTTTCCAAAAGTCCGATTTTGGGGGAATACTCGTCAATTTGAAAATTAATTAAACGCAACGCAATGTCAAGCGAATATTGATTTTTTTGCGAATCTTTTGCCACCGAATTATATTCCTTCGATTTTCGCAAAACCATCGAAAGTTGTTTAACATCGCCGTTTCCGATTGCCGCCGAGATAACAACCAGCCAAATTCCTGCGTGATTCAGAAAAAAACCGAAATTTTTGAGGTTAAAAGGCAAGATTCGTCTCAAAATAGTTATTCCGAGAGTTAATAAAAAATAAAAAATGCTAAGTGAGAAAGCGAAACTTCGTGTTATGTGCGTTAGTCCGAGAAGTTTTGTGAAGGAATGTTGGTCGTTTTCGATTTGCGGAAATATTCCCATTAAAAAAGTTAGTCCGCAAAGCAATGTTATTGACGAGATGGCGGCAGGAATACTTGCGAGAAATCTTACGAGAAAAGAATTTTTAAAAAAAAAGCGAATCGAGATTAAAATTTGCAAAAAAATTGTCGCAAACCATAAATTTTGTGGGAAAATCAATGGTTTTAACCCGTTTCCGTTTGCGAGAAATTCTAAGAAAAAACCCAATATCAATAAAATTGTTGAGATGATAAACGCTTCCGAATAGTTCCAATTTTTTTTTAAAGAAAAAATCATTTTTTTATAGTTTTACGTTTCGAGGTTCAGCCTCTGAAATACTCAACGGGATAATTTCTTTGATTATCTCGTTTTGAGTTTCGTCTAAGTTGTCAAGTTTTTTTCCAAAAATTTTCAACGCAAATTCGTCTCGCAACTCGTTAAAAGCGGCTGTTAACTCGTTTTGCACTTCGATATATTTGCCGTATTCGGTATTTCTGTCGTTTTGCAGCGAGATAATTCCTTTCGAAATACGCACTTCACCGATTTTTTGTATCAAACTGCGATATTTCTCTGCCTCAACGGTTTTGCCGTTTTGCAAAGATTCCTGCATTTTTTCAGTTAACGTTTCTCCTTCAGAAAGAGAATCAATATTTTCGGGATTCGAGATAAAATTTTTGGCAAGAAATTTCAATTCCGAGACAGAAATAATATTTCCTGCGATAGAAACTTCGTTTTTGCCATTTATCAAAACCAACAAAACATTTCGCTTTTTGATGACAGGTTTTTTCTTTGTGCTGTCGTTATCTTTTTGCGGAAGTTTGCGAACAATACCTCTTTCGGTGTTTATTGTGGCGGTAACCAAAAAAAACAACAACAGCAGAAACGCAATATCCGCCATTGAACCAGCATTAATTTCGGGAGACTTGCGAGACATAGAATTAGCAATTTATTAATTTTAAATTTGCGATGCGGTTAAAATGTTTAATGTTAAGAGTTGACAATTTCAAATGATTAGTTATTGCAGTTGCGGCTATAAGAATATCTGCCAAATCAATAATTTGATTTTCCTTTCGCAAAGTTTTTATTATGTCAATGGCAACATTAATTTCTTGTTCGTTGATAGGTAAAATTAACATTTTTGCAAATAATTTATTCCAAAATTCTTTTTGTTCGTCTGTTGCTCCGCTATAAATTTCTAATTTTGTAATTACAGATACTGCAAAACAAAAAGATTTCGATAAATCAAAAAATAAAGTTTGTTCCTTTTTTGATTTGCGAAAATAATCTATCAAAATTGAAGTATCTAAACAAATAATTTCTGCGTCCATTCGTTAAAGTTTTTGCGAAGTTGCAAATAATTTTCGTATTGCTCGCCGTTCATTGTTGGTCCTTGCAGTAAAAGTTTTTGAAAATCATTAAGAGAATTTTTATTTTCAAATTTTAACTTTTTTTCATTACTCATTTCTGAAATTAATTTTTGACATAAATAAAACTTCTCATCAAAAGACAATTTTTTGATGAAAAAATTTAATTGCTTATGATTTTGTTTTATTAAGTGTTTAGGTACTTTATAACCTAATTTTTTTAATTCTTTAACTTTTGAAAAAGGAATCGGTCTTTTTCCAAAATCTATTTTTTCGTTCAACAATTGTTTTTCAACGACTTTTTTCCAAAAAATTGGTTCGGTTTTCATTTTAATTTCCAATTTCCCCATTTGTTTTCTATGACAGGACTAAATTGTATTTGTGGGTTTTGAGTTTCTAAACCATTTTTTATCAAAAACTTCGGAACACTTTTGCGTAAATCTTCGCTTAATTCTTTCAAAGTTACTTCACCTTTTGTCTCTTTTAATTTTTTCAATAAAAAATAAGTGAAAACGCCGTGATTTAACTTTTGTGAATATTGAGATTTTTGGTCAGCCGCACTCGAAGAAAAAATAATTAAATTGCCCATCAACGAAGAAATTTTACGCTTTGGAACAGCTTTATCCGCAATTAAACCCAATTCTCGTCCGCGTCCCGAAAAACACGCATCAAGAATCACCGTTACGCGAAAAGGATTATGTTGAGTCAATTTCTGATACAATTCTGACAACGCAACTCCAGCTTTTACACCTTTGATGTCATCTTTGCCCAAATTGACAGGTAAAAGATACGTATTTCCGTCAGCATCGGGAACGCCATGACCTGAAAAATAAAATATTACCTCCGCAGATTCTTGCCTTATTGCCAAAATATCCTCCAATTTTTTTATTTCGCGGTGCATTGTTGTTGAAATAGCATTGGTGAACAGAAAAACATTACCTTGCGGAATGCACAACGTTTTTTTGCAATATTCCGCAAAAATTTTTGCGTCATTATTCGCAAACGGAACATTCGGAACTTTTAAACCGGCTTCGGAGTAATTTTCACAGCCAAATGCCAAAACATACGTAGTTTCTCGTTTTTTAGAAACGTTATTCATAGGAATATTGACATCAACATTCTCTATTTCGACAGACGTTTCCTCAACTTGCGAATTGTCAACATTCGTTGGTGGACGATTTACATTCGTATTAAACGTAATTTCCTCCTGCTTTCCAACAGAAACTGATAAATTCTTCGAAAAACCATATTGCGAATATTGCTCCGAAGCAGTTACAGAAACAGAAATCAATTCTTTTTGATAAGTAGCATTCGTAAAAAACGAAAATGTTACCTCGCGAATCTCGTTGACCGACAAAGAACCCAGATTAAACACATTATCGCCATTTTTAAAAACATCGGAAGACAACGAAAATGTTAATTTCACGTTTTTTGCTTCCCCTTGTCCCGCATTTTTAACTTTCACAGAAAGCGAAATTTTGTCCGTTACAACAGGATTTGCAGGCAAAAAACTCGAAGACAACAACGACAAACGCGGATATAACGGCTTTTGCGTAAATAATTTTACAGAAATCGGCGGCGGCGGAAAATTATTTGCCTCCACAAAGTTCACTTTTAACGTTCCCTCCGCATCAACCAACGAAGACGTACCAACAAACTCAAGCGAAACGGTCTTTTTTTGATTCGGCGAAATATCACCGATAAATTTCTCTGACGAAAATTGCAAACCCGACAAAGTAGTAGTTAATTGGGCTTTGAGATTTTTTGCCGCACCTTCACCGTTATTCGTTAACGTAAATTCAATAACACAACGTTCTTCGTTATTGACGAAGCCATTTTTATCCGAATCGGTATACGAAAGATTCGAAATCAACAAACGAGGCAGAAGATTTTGTTTATTTTGCTGCGAAACAGAAATATTTAAAAAACCAACATCCCAAATTTTAATAGTCTTGTTGAGACTTCCCGAAGCGATGGTTTTGCCATCGGGAGAGAAACTAACAGAAAGAACTGAAGAAGAATGTCCTTCGAATGTTTTGA
>DYQK01000187.1 GCA_020719385.1 Rikenella microfusus
ACGTTCATCCGACTATGCTAAAGACATAGCGGATTTTTCGTGCATTTTGTTAAAAATTTACCTGCCAATTCAATAAATTTTTTAAAATAATGAACTTCATTTTCTGCTTTAACAATGGTTTTATCGGGATTTAATACAGTTTCCACAATCCATTGTTTTTCCAGTTTCCGTTCTTCGATTCGTTGTTCAACGTGTTTTGAATAATTTATTTCTTCTTGCGTCATTTTTTATTAAGAATTTTTTTGCAAAAGTAAAATTTTTTTGTGAAAAAAGTAATTTTTTTCGAAAAAATATTGATTTTTTTTTGTTTTTAGTGTACAATGTTAAAAATAATATTATATCTGCAAATGGAAAAAATGAATTAAAAAATGGTTTAAAATCTTGATTAGCAACAACTTACCAATTATTTGGTAATTAAAATATAGCGTTTTGCTTGCGATATTTCTCCTACCTAAAATAACGACCAATCTTTTTGAGTAAACGGGGAAATAGAGTTAAGCGAATGCACTCGTACAAGGGTGTGTTCCTTTACTTTTTCAATTGTTTACGGGTTCTTGGTCGTTCCCTTAGGTAGATTGGAAAATTTTCAAAGGTTCACACTTTATTTTATTTCGTTTTTCTCAAAAATTAATTCTTAAATTTTTTAATTTGTGTATGAGGAAACTGTTAGCATTTGTTGTTGTTTTGTTTTTAATGTTTGGTTGTCGCACAGGAATTTACACCTATAAAACTGTAAGTATGTGCAAAGGACGAATTTTAAAATATCCTGTCTTAAAAATAATTCGAGACAGCTTTATGAATGTTCCTGGTTATGAGTGTTATGGCGAACCTTGTGGACCAATAGAAGAATGTAGATGTTCAATTTGTGGAGCAAAATTTATTTTACAGCCTTTTAGTTCTTCTGAATGTCCAGACCATCCAGAAACATATTTGTATTTTACTTACCATCAATGCTTTGATGGTAAAGGATATAGAACACGACATCGAATAGGTGATGAAGCAAGCGACACTGTTGGCAGCGTTTCTCCTATATCGAAATGTACATTTTTCCCAATGGAAGTTGTGAGAAACCGTACCAAACATTAAAATAAAATCATTTTTTATGAAATTTTTTTTCTTCTTGTTCTTTTTTTTGCTTTTAACATCTTGTGCAAGTAATTATACTTCTCGCATCGTAAATTGGCATTGGTTACCTTATCCTGTTTTTGATGAATTTGCTTTTATCATTAAAGATATTAGTTATGAGTGTTATGGAGTTCCTTGTGGAGAAAATAAACAATACAAATGTTCTATTTGCAAAAGTAGCTATATGTTGCAACCATTTCGACCAAAGAGTTGTTTAACAAATGATGATTCTTTTGTAATGTATATGTATTTTTCTTGTGAGAAATGTTTAAATGGTTTAGAACATCAATTACCCGATGATATTCCTATGGAACGAGTAACTTCTGTTTCAAAATGTAAACCTGATTTTGGTGCTAAATTCAACAAAAAATAAACATTTTATGAAAAACGTGTTTTTTTTGCTTTTTTTAATTACTTTTTTTTACGAATCTGCTTGTAAAAGTACTAAATCAACAACTCAAACTTTTGAAGTTTATGAGAAATTTAAAAAAATTCAAGACTCAATGAAATGCAGATGTGAATTAAAGATATTAGGCAATTACGAAATATTTGACTGCAAATGTTGTGGTGGAAAATATGTTATTCAGAGTTTCGCTACTAAGTATTTTAGTGATACAATTAATTTGTACTTTTCAGAAACAAAATGTAAGTGCAAAGGAGATACTGCAAATCACAGAAATACAGCAGGATTCTTTATGGATGGTAAAGTTGGTGTTGGTACAAAAAAATAAAAAATGAAAAAATGAAAAAATTTATTTCCTTCTTGATTTTCTTTTCTGTTTTTTCTCTATCAAAAGCAGAGTGGTTTGATATAAACTCTTACAGAAAAGTACTTGCGATGTCTAAAATGTGCCGAATTGGCAAAATTAGTGTGTTTATCATTAGCACAAAAACTTGTCCTCCTTGTTTAGTATTGAAAAAATCTTTGAAAGAAGACATTAAGGCAAAAAAGTTGTCGCTTGATAGCATAGATTTTTACAACATTATCTTAGACGAAGGGGCAAGAAGTGTGAGCGAATTTGAAAAAGATTCGGCAACTCTAATGTGGGCAGCATACGAGGGTATCACAGGTTTTCCAACAGTTTTCATTTTTAGCCCAACAACAAATATGGTTGCAAAATTTTGTGCAGATGAGACTGCCAAAGAAGGGAAAACAATGTATCAAAAAACTGTTGAAATCATTAATGATTTACAAAGTAAAAAAAGATTTTTTTCAAGTAAATTCATTGTTAAGCAACAGAATCCTGTTGTCGAGATAGATTCTGTCGCTTTTTTTAAGAAAAAAGAAAAAGATTTGAATGCAAAGATGTCGAAATTGCAAAATGACTCTTTATTGAAACAGAAAAGGATTGACACCTTAGAAGCGAAAATAAAGATTCTTTCCAATCATTTACTTGTTGATACTTGCAAATATAATGTCGAAATTAAATATTTTGACAAAACTGAAAATAAATTCCAAATTTTTCATAAAGTTGGAAATCTAGGTGAAAAAGTTTGCGATATTGCAAAATATCATAATGTTTCTTTTTCTACTTTGAAGTCGTTGAATCCTACAGATTTGGGGAAAATTAAAGATTCTTCATCTGTTGTAAAAAATGTAGATTTGATGATAAAAGTTGTTAAAAAATCGCAAACAAAACCTTCTCAGCCTTTTAAAAAACCTCAAAAATAAATTTTAATTCCATCTTTTAAAAAAAAGATGGAATTTTTTAATTTTAACAAAAATTACTAATAAAAGTTAAAATTTGTGAAAAATAACTTTTTTTACAATTCCTCAAAAAATGGAAAATAAGTTAAAAATTCATAATTTTGTGTTTCGTAATTTACAAAACAAAAATAATGTAAAATTCCGTTTGTCAGGGCAAGATATTTCACTTTCAAAGATAAATTATATCGAAAACTTTGCTCAAAAGCACTCTCTAAGGAATTGATTTTCGCAGATTTACACTCAAGAATCAGCAGCGGCTCATAATTTTTGTTAAAAATTACTGCATCGCAACGTTTCGAAATGTTGAAAAGCGAAATAGATTTTTCCACCGCAATTAAATTGGCAGGAATTTTTCGTTCTTCAACCAAAAAACGCAGAAAATGTTGCCGCACAAATTCCTCTTCGGTCAATAAAACGTATTTTTTGCGAATAAAATCAAAAATATACGTTAAATTTTTTTCTTTTCGCAAAGAAAACTTATATTTGGGCAAAATTAAATTTTCGATATTTCTCATAAAATTTTTTTCAAATGAAAACGAAACAGGAAATTGTTGAAAATTGGTTACCGCGTTACACGGGCAGAAATTTGAAGGATTTCACCGAATACATTATTCTCACCAATTTTGAACATTACTTAAAACTTTTTGCCGAATGGAATAATGTTCCGATTCTCGGCGAACATCACCCAATGCCAACGGCTGTGGCTCAAGGAATTACAATGATTAATTTCGGAATGGGAAGCCCAAATGCGGCGACAATTATGGATTTATTGGGTGCTGTTCATCCGAAGGCGGTTTTATTTTTGGGGAAATGCGGCGGACTCAAGAAACGCGGACAAGTCGGCGATTTGATATTGCCCATCGCTGCCATTCGAAGTGACGGCACCTCAGACGAATATCTCCCGCCTGAAATTCCTGCACTTCCTGCTTTTAATTTGCAAAGAGCCGTTTCTACAACAATTCGAAACCTCAAACGAGATTACTGGACAGGAACCGTTTACACAACAAACCGCCGAGTCTGGGAATTTGACGAAGCATTTAAGGAATATTTGCAAAAAACTCGCTGCATCGCCATTGATATGGAAACAGCAACAATTTTTATTGTTGGTTTTGCGAATCAAATTTCGACAGGTGCGTTGCTTTTAGTCAGCGACCAACCAATGATTTCGACAGGCGTAAAAACTTCAGAAAGTGACCAATTAGTCACGCAAGAATTTGTAGAATCGCACGTAAAAATTGGCACAGATTCGTTGTTAGAATTAATAAATAACGGTCTTTGCGTTAAACATTTAAAATTTTAACAAATTTTTCGCAAGATTTTTCAATAATCTTGCGAAATTTTTAAATATTTAACCGCTTTGAAGCAAATTTTTTAGTTTTTTCGTGAATTACCCCTTTGCTGTTGACGTAGGGGCTTCTTAGCATTGTGCCAAGAACT
>DYQK01000011.1:0-3672 GCA_020719385.1 Rikenella microfusus
AGAATGCAACGCATTCAATAGAAGCCCCTTTGTCTTTAGCAAAGGGGTAATTCACCAGGGTTAAATTTTGATGATTTTTTGAAAAATGATATTGTTATTGATGCTGTAATTCGAAATTTCGAAATAATTGGAGAAGCAGCAAATAATTTACCCACTGAAATTTGTGAAAAATATACAGAAATTCCATGGACAAAAATGTATCGCTTGAGAAACATTGTGATTCATTATTATCATGGAATTGACTACGAAATGATTTGGGAGATTTCTCATAATCATTTGCCGCGAAATAAAACGGATTTAATAAAAATTCTTAAATCAATAAAAGATGTATGAGTCAAGAATTAGATATTTTTAAAAACGCAATTATTCAAATTGCTACTCCTTGGGGAACAGGAACAGGTTTTTATCTCAAAAATTATAACGTTATTGTTACGAATCGACACGTTATTGAAGGCAGCAAAGAAGTCGTAATTAGCGGGAAAACGTTTAAAAAACGAATGGCAAACTTGTATTTTGCCGACCCATTTTATGATTTGGCATTCTTGGAAGTGCCGACAAATGTTGAAATGCCGCCTCTGGAACTCGGAGATTCGACTAATATTAAAGAGGGAAACTCGGTTGTTGCCATCGGACATCCTTACGGGTTAAAGTTTACCGCAACGAAAGGAATTGTCTCAAAAGCACAACGATATTGGAATGACGTAAGTTACATTCAAATTGACGCTGCGATAAATCCTGGAAATAGCGGCGGTCCCTTAATTGATGAGAATAATAAAATTATTGGGGTAAATACGTTTGTTATCTCGGAGGGAACAAATTTGGGTTTCGCCCTTCCTGTTCAATATTTAAACGAGAGTTTTAACGATTACTCGCCGCATTTGGGCAAAATGGCTGTTCGTTGTCGGTTGTGCCGCAATATTGTAACGCAAGATTCCGTGCAAAACGAATATTGCCCGCATTGCGGCGAAAAAATTGGCAAGCAAGAATTTGAAGGAAAAACGTATATTCCATCAATGGCAGGAAAAAAAATTGAGGAAATTTTGCAAAAATTAAATTATGATATTCGTTTGTCGAGAATTGGGTTAAATACGTGGGAAATCGAGCAAGAAAATATCAAAACAAAATTTAATTATAATGCAGATAATCATTATGTTGTTGGTTACACTTTTCTTTGCCGACTGCCTAAAAACAATATTATTGAAATTTATGATTATATGCTTCGCGAAACTTATGCTTCGAAAAAACTGGCATTTTATTTGTATCAACACGACATTTGTCTCGCCACGCCGTTTATTTATGACAGAGATTTAGACGCAGAAGTTGGTTTTGATTTGTTTAAAAATCTCATTGAGATAACTATTCCATACAGCGAAAAACTCAAAGAAATGGGTGCTTTGCCGAATATTGAGGACGAATAAAAAATTTTTTTTATGATTTTAATTTACGAATCGCAATTTCAAAAAGATTTTTTTGAAAAAGAAAAAAAACGAATCTACGTTTTTGAACAACCGGCAACCGAATATTTCACCGAATCTACGTTTAAAAACGAAATGTTGACCGTTACTGATATGACTGCCGAGTTTTTTCGCAAAAATTCGGATAAACCGCAGCAAATGTTCATTGATATGCGAGAGTTTCGCTTTGTTGTTTCTCCCGAACTGCAAGTATGGCACGCAAAAACGAATTTTACAAAATATCTCGAAATGGGCATCTCGCAAGTCGCAATATTGGTTTCGCAAGATTTTTTCGCTAAAATTTCTGTCGAACAATCTTTCGAAGAAAGTATTGCCGCAAACAGTATTACTCAATATTTTGAGGACAAAAATGAAGCACTTACGTGGCTGGATTCTAAATTATAAAAAAAATGAATCATTTTACAAAAATTTTTCTCAAAAAAAACAGAGAAAAGTCTGTTTTGAGACTTCATCCATGGATTTTTTCGGGGGCAATCGAAAAAATTTGCGGTAACATTCAAGAAGGAGATATTGTCGAAGTACTTGATTTTCAACAACATTTTCTTTGCCTCGGACATTTTCAAATTGGCTCAATTGCCGTGCGAATTTTTTCTTTCGAAAAAATTGACATTGATAAAAATTTTTGGAAAAATAAATTTCTCAACGCATTGAAATTGCGGGAAAAATCAGGAATTTTGAATCATCCGAATCTCAATACTTTTCGACTAATACACGGCGAAGGTGATTTTTTGCCCAGTTTAATCATCGATATTTACGACAAAACTGCCGTTTTGCAATTTCATTCCATCGGAATGTTGAGACAAAAAGAAATGTTCGCCGAGATTCTTAGAGAAATATTGCCACAAAAAATTTCTTCGATTTTTAATAAAAGTGAAAATACTTTGCCACACAAAGCCGATATTTCGCACAAAAACGAATATCTTTTTGGTGAAAAAATTCCCAATTTAGTAAACGAATATGGAAATAAATTTTTCGTTGACATTGAGGAAGGGCAAAAAACGGGTTTTTTCATCGACCAAAGAGAAAATCGAAAACTTTTGGAATCGTTTTGTGAAAATAAAAAAGTGTTAAATTTATTTTGTTACACGGGAGGATTTTCGGTTTCAGCACTAAAAGGTGGAGCAACTTTTGTGAAAAGTATTGATTCTTCGCAGAAAGCAATCGATTTAACATTGAGAAATATTGAGTTAAACTTTGAAAATCAAAATTTTCATAGCGCAGAATGTGCCGATGTAATGCGAATGTTGGAAAATATCGACAATTTTTATGATGTAATAATTGTTGACCCGCCGGCGTTTGCGAAACATTTAGACGCCGTGAAAAAAGCGTTGCGAGGTTATATCAATTTGAATAAAAAAGTTTTTGAAAAAATAAAATCGTCAGGAATTGTGTTTACTTTTTCGTGTTCGCAGGTAATTTCGAAGGAAATGTTTCGCGAGGCAATATTTACAGCGGCACTTGAGTCTCGAAGAAATGTTCAAATTTTGTATTTTTTGGGGCAACCTTCCGACCATCCTGTAAGTTTTTTTCATCCCGAAGGTGAATATCTCAAAGGTTTAGTTTTGTTTGTTGAGTGAAAACCCTTGATTTTTCAATGTTTTCAAAAAAAGTGAAAATTTTTTGCGAAAAAATTGTTTACTTCAAAAATAGTTTTTATCTTTACGAAAAATTTTTATGAAAAATTTGAAAATTTGGAAATTGTATTCCATTTGGGATTGGAAAAATTCTGAAAAAGGTAAAATTTCGGTTTATAATTTGGTAGAAAAATATCAAATTGCGTTTTTGTGCGTCTCGACTAATGAACATAAAAAAGTTCAAAAAGGCGATTTGTTCGGGTTATTTGAACGACAAACGATTATTGCTGTTGGGGAAATTTTGGAAAATCCTTTGCCAATAACAGATTCTTCGTGGAATTTTGAAAATGATATGAATGACTTTAAAACTGATGATTTTTATGCAGCAAAAATAAAATTTTCTCTTTTAAACGAGGATGAAAAGTTTAGATTCCCACATCCTAAACATTTTTGCGAAATACAAGATATGGAAATTCGAGAAAAAATTGAGAATTTTTGGAAAAACTATTCTGAAATTTCTGAAGACGTGAAAGAATTACTTGCTCAAAGAATGGAAAATTATCAAACAAATCCGCAAAATGTTGTTACATTGGAGGAAATTGTTGAACAATTTGAAAAAAAAT
>DYQK01000011.1:3772-25892 GCA_020719385.1 Rikenella microfusus
AATCCGCAAAATGTTGTTACATTGGAGGAAATTGTTGAACAATTTGAAAAAAAATGAAAAAATTTTCATTTTTCTCGAAAAAAATTGCGAAAAAATTTTTTTATTCCAAAAATAGTTTTTATCTTTGCACCGCAAAAGAAAAAAAGATTCGGGGTATGGCGCAGTTGGCTAGCGCGCCTGCTTTGGGAGCAGGAGGCCGCAGGTTCGAGTCCTGCTACCCCGACTCAATAAACGAGAATTCACCTTCGCAAAAAGGTGAATTTTTATTTTTCGCAAAAATTTTTGTCAGACTTCGAGAAATCTGACAAAAAATTTTTTAAAACAAATACAAATTTTTCACACCGTTTAAAAGCACCGACATTTCAACGGCTTGAGTGAGATTTTCCTCAATAAAACCACGATTTTTTACCACGAAAGATTTTATCGAAAAGTCTTTTTTATCAAAATAAACTTCAACATACGGAGTAACATAAAAATATGTATCTTCTTGATTTTCAAGCGAATACAATTTATTTTGCGTTTTATATTTTATCTCAAGATTTTCATTATTTTTTGAGATAAAATAACCTTCCGCAACTTTTTCGAAATACTCTTTTGAGAGATAAAATTTCGGTTTCGCTTTGTACGGAGCATCTTTTGTCGGACAAAAAGTCGCACAATTTCCGCATTCGTTGCAAAAATCAGAAATATTTATTACTTGATATGTTTGAGAAATCTCAAATTTTTCACCCTGCAAAATTTCAACATCTTTGTCAATATTGCGATTATAAATTTTAAACGTTTGAATATCAACAACATCTGTGCGATACGAATAATTTGCCAAATTCGGACAAACAGAAACGCAGACATTACAAATTTCATCACAAAACAGACATCTTGCGGCTTCTTTTTGTACTTCCTCTTTTGTAAACCCTTGATTTACAAGCGAAAACGTTTTTCGAGTCGATATTTCTGTCTCTTTGGGTTCAATTCCGTAGATTCGTTTTGCCCGTTTAATTTTCAATTCTTTTGCAGAGAGATTTTTCGAATATTTCTCAAAATTTTTGTGCGAAATTCCTGCCCGCAAAATAATTTGCTCCGCAATTTTTCGCCCATCTGCAATTGCCTTCACAATTGTTGCCCCGCCGCTAACGGCATCTCCGCCGATAAAAACGTTTTGCAATTTCGTTTCGAAAGTTTCTGAATCGTGTTGCAACAAAGAATTTTCGACAAAATCAATAAAAATTTCTTGCCCCAAAGCAGGAATCAAAGTGTCAAGCGGGATTTCAAATTCAGAATTAGGAATTTTAACAGGTTTCGGTCTTCCACTTTTATCTTTGCCCGAAAGTTCCATTTTCGAACATTGCAACGCAATCATTTTTCCGTTTTCCGAGATAATTTTTTCAGGCGAAACGAGTTCAAGAATCTCAATTCCTTCGGTGATAAGTGCTTGAATTTCTTCAAATTGAGCAGGCATTTCTCGAAGAGTGCGGCGATAAATTAACGAGACTTTTCCGTCTTTTCCTGCCAAGCGAAAACAAGTTCTTGCGATGTCAATAGCGGTATTTCCGCCGCCGATGATTCCAATTTTTTTTCCAATTTGAAAATTTTGATTGTTGCGAATATTTTCCAAAAATTTTAACGACTCGAAAATTCCATCAACATTAGAATTTTCGAGTTCTAACTTTTTAGAATTTGAAGCGCCGACGGCAATAAAAATAAATTGATTTTCCTTACGCAATTGCTCGAAATACGCCGAATCAATATTGACATTATAGACAATTTTTGCACCCAAACTTTCAATATAATTCGCATCTTGTTGCACTGCGTCTTCAGTTAATCGAAAAGTTGGAATGGTTTTTGTGGGCATTCCGCCTTTTCGTTGACTTTTTTCGAAAATTGTTACCTGAAAACCTTGTTTTAACAAAAAATACGCACACGCAAGTCCTGCGGGACCGGCCCCAATTATCGCAACATTGAACGAATTTTTTTGCGGCAACGAGTCAGAAATTGAGGGTTTTTGTTCCGCGATAAAACGTTTTATGTCTCGGATTTTCAATTCGTTATCATAATTTAATCTTGTACAACGATATTGACAGGAATGGTCGCAAACCATTCCTGTTACCGTTGGAAACGGATTTACTCTCAAAATTACCTCAAATGCTTTTTCCCATTCGCCGCGAGCGGCAAAAAACATATATTCGGGAATATCTTGATGTGCGGGGCAAGAATCTACGCAAGGAGCAGCGATGCAGTTAAATTTTGTTAAATTTCTTTGCGTTTTAATTGTCGGGATGGAAAAACCAATTCTTTTATAATGTTGATTTTCAAGAACTTGCGAAGAATAAATTTTTAGATTTTCTAAAACTGATTCTTGCTTCTCAAAATTTTCGAAATTTTTAACATTTTGAAATTCTTTTCGAATTTCTTCAACATATTGAGAAAGTCTTGCGTAGCCGCCTGGTTTGAGAATATCGCTGCAAACGGTGACGGGTTTTAAATTACATTTTAACACTTCTGAAATGTTAAAACAGTCGCAACCTGCGGAAAATGAAGCGTTTAACGTTCCATTAAAATCGTTTTGCAACTTTTTTGCCACCAGAATCGAGATTGGGTGCAACGCTTTGCCGCTGAGATACATTGTCGGATTTATCTCTGAAAAAACTTCTTTGGTGTTTAAAGTTTCCAACGTGTTGGTTAATTTTACCCCAAAAAAGACATTATTTCTGTGTGCTGCTTTTTGCAAATTTCGAATCAAAATTAACGCTTCAGGGTATTTTAAGTCGTGTTCGAAAGCAGAATCAGGAATTTGAGATGGGAAATTGTTGTTTTTATTTAAGATTTCTCGAAGTTCTTCAGCACCAAGAAGGGTTGGATTTAACTTTACAAAAGTATTAAGTTTTTGATTTTCAATGAGATACAACGCAATTTTTTCTATCTCGTCAGGCGGACAACCGTGCATTGTCGAGAGAGTGATGTTGTTTGAGATACAATTCGGAATGTTTAATGAATGTAAATTTGTGTGAAAAAGTTTTAATTTTTTTAACAAATTTTCTTTTTCTTGCTGACAATTTTGCATTTTTTTGAGAAACCATTGCACATTTTCTTGCAAAATTCCTTCCAAATTATACCCAACGCTCATATTGAAAATTGTTCCGATATTTCGCTTTCCAAAAAGTTTTTCGTTGAGTAGATGTATCAAAATCCATGCTTTGAGATATTCGTCAAACGCTTGATTGATGCGGAGTTCCTGTGACCATTCGCAGTTGTAACCTTCGTCTCGCATATCAATGCAAGGCTTCGAAATTTCCAATTCGTCGAGAGTCTGAACGGTTTTGAGTTCAATATATCTTGCCCCGCAGAGCCACGCAACAATGATATTTTGAGCCATTTGTGTGTGCGGTCCCGCAGCAACGCCGAGCGGAATATCTAAATGTTGACCGAATAATTGTGTGGTAAAAGTGTCGTTTTCGGAGGGTTTGAAAAATAATTCTTGCGGAATGCCAAAAATTTCGCTTTTATTTTCAAATTCCTGACAAATGAATTGCCACAAATATTCAATGGAAACAGGAGAAAATTTATCTGTCATGAATATTTTCTGTTAAAATTTATTGCAAAGATAAAAAATTTATTAAAAAAAACATTTTTTCGAAAATAATTTTTAAATTTGCAGCAAAATTTTTTCAAAAAATATGGAAAATTACATTCCTTACGAAATTCTTGAAGCAAAAAAAGAAAAATCTTATCGTTTTTTGTTATCAAGAATTTGAAAAATAAAAAAACCGTTGTCATCTTTTTAGAACTTGACAACGGTTAAAAATTTTAATCTACATCAACTTTGAGATTTTCAATGATAAAACCTTGCCGCTTCGGCGTATTTTTCCCCATATAAAAATCTAAAATCTGCGAAATTGGCTCCTCGCGATTCAATAACACAGGATCAAGACGTATTTTTTCACCGATAAAATGTTTAAACTCATCTGGCGAAATTTCTCCAAGACCTTTAAAACGCGTTATTTCAGAATTTTCTCCCAACACTTTCAACGCAACTTCTTTCTCAAACTCGTCATAACAATATTGGGTCTGTTTTTTGCTACGAACCCGAAATAACGGAGTCTGCAAAACATACAAATGATGATTTCTCACCAAATCGGGAAAAAAGTTTAGAAAAAAAGTTATCATTAACAAACGAATGTGCATTCCATCAACATCAGCGTCGGTGGCAAGCACAATTTTATTGTAACGCAAATTTTCCATTGCCTCTTCGATGTCGAGTGCGGCTTGCAACAAATTAAATTCTTCATTTTCATAAATCACGCGTTTTGTCATTCCGTAAGTGTTCAATGGTTTTCCACGCAACGAAAAAACTGCCTGCGTCTGCGGATTTCTTGCAGAAGTTATTGAGCCGCTTGCAGAATCGCCCTCGGTGATAAAAATTGTCGATTCTAAACGCAACTCATTCGTCGAATTATAATGAATCTTGCAGTCGCGAAGTTTTTTGTTGTGCAACGAAACTTTTTTTGCTCTCTCGCGTGCCAACTTTTGTATTCCGACAATTGCTTTTCGCTCCTTCTCCGAATCTTGAATTTTCGCAAGCAAAATATTCGCCGTTTCTGAATTTTTGTGCAAATAATTGTTCAAATTTGTTGACACAAAATCAACAATAAAATTTCGAATCGAAATTCCATCGGGAGAAATCGTTTTTGAACCCAATTTCGTCTTTGTCTGCGACTCAAAAACTGGTTCCTCAACTTTGATACTAATTGCCGCAATTATTGAAGTTCGAATGTCCATAACATCGAAATCTTTTTTATAAAAATCTCGAATCGCCTTGACAATTCCTTCTTTAAACGAAAGTAAATGCGTGCCGCCCTGCGAGGTATATTGACCGTTGGCAAAAGAGAAATATTCCTCGCCATATTGATTGCCGTGAGTTAATGCAATTTCTATGTCCTCGCCCTTGAGATGAATTATCGGATAAAGCCCCGCATCGCCAATGTTTTCGGTCAATAAATCTTTCAGACCGTTTTTGGAATAAAATTTGTTGCCGTTAAAATGAATTGTTAAACCTGAATTGAGATAAACATAATTGCGAATCATCGTTTCAACATATTCGTCAAGATAATGAAAATCGCCGAATAATTCTGAATCAGGTTTAAAAATAACCTCTGTTCCATCGTGAGAATTCGAAGGTAAAATCGGATGCTCGGTAATCAAATTGCCTTGCGAAAAGTCTATTTGTTTAACTTGTTTTTCGCGATACGCTTTGATAATAAAATTGTGCGAAAGTGCGTTGACGGCTTTTATGCCGACTCCATTTAATCCGACAGATTTTTTAAATACTTTCGAATCATATTTTGCTCCTGTGTTCATTTTTGAGGCAACATCAAAAAGCTTGCCCAACGGAATGCCTCTGCCAAAATCTCTGACGCGAACACCTTTCTCGTTGATAGAAACTTCGATTTGTTTCCCGAAACCCATCGCAAATTCGTCAACAGAATTGTCTAAAACTTCCTTCAACAACACATAAATGCCGTCATCTTGTGCGGCACCGTCGCCGAGTTTGCCGATATACATTCCCGGACGTTTGCGAATGTGTTCCCTCCAATCGAGAGTCGTGATGCTTTCTTCTGAATATTTCTCTAACATTTCTTTCTCAAATTTTTTTTGCAAAAGTAAAATTATTTTCTCATTTTGAAAAAAATTTTTACTTTTGTCTTTTCAAATTTAACAAAAAAATGAAAATTCTTACCACAAAACAGATGCAAGAAGCCGACCAATTCACCATTTCAAACGAACCAATTGCTTCAATTGATTTAATGGAACGTGCCGCAGCAAAATGTACAGAATGGATTGTTAAACATTTTTCCAACAAAAAACATTTTCACATTTTTGTTGGAGCAGGAAATAATGGCGGCGATGGGTTGGCAATTGCTCGGCAACTTGCGAACATCGAATACAACGCAACCGTTTATATTCCACACATTTCAGACACTTTTTCGCAAGATTTCTCTATCAATTTGGAACGTTTGAAAAAAAATACGGCAATAAAAATTGTTTACTTAAACTCAGAAAAGGATTTCCCAACTTTTCAAAAACATCACATAATTATTGACGCACTCTTTGGTTCGGGTTTAACAAGAATTTTAACAGATTTTTCGCAAAAAATGGTTCATTTTATCAACGAAGCGAAAGTAAAAATTATCTCTATTGACATTCCAAGCGGCTTATTCGGCGAAGACAACTCTTTGATACACAACAATTTAGAAAAAAATAATTCAGCAATTCGGGCAAATTACACTTTAACTTTTGAAACACCGTTTTTGTCTTTTTTCTTTGCAGAAAACGAAGATTTTGTAGGTAAATTTTTCATTTTACCAATAAATTTAAACACAAATTCTCTCGAAACAAATAATTTTTTTGTTCAGAAAAAAGATTTAGCGAATATTTTGAAAAAACGAAAAAAGTTTTCGCACAAAGGAGATTTTGGAAACGCACTTTTAATTGCTGGAAGTTTTGGAAAAATGGGTGCAGCAATATTGTCGACAAATGCTTGTTTACGCAGCGGAATCGGTTTATTGACCGCACACATTCCGCGTTGCGGCTACGAAGTTTTACAAATCTCAAGCACAGAAACAATGTTAAGTGTTGACTCGCACAACGAAATTTTTACAATTTTGCCCGATATTTCTAAATTTTCGAACATCGCCATCGGTCCAGGACTGGGAAAAGCAACGGAAACCGTAAAAGTTTTTGCCGAATTACTCGAAAAATACCAAAAACCAATGATTATTGATGCCGATGCACTAAATATTTTGTCAGAAAATCCTGAATTGTTGTTAAAACTTCCCAAAAACAGCATATTAACTCCGCACCCAAAAGAATTTGAACGCTTAGTCGGCAAAACGAAAAACCATTTTCATCGTTATGAATTGTTAGTCGAATTTGCGAAAAAATACGAAGTTTTTGTGATTTTAAAAGGTGCATTTTCGTGTCTTGTCTCGCCGCAAGGAAAATGTTTTTTCAATTCCACAGGAAACCCAGGAATGGCAACCGCAGGAAGCGGAGACGTTTTGACAGGAATTTTATTGGGTTTATTATCTCAAGGCTATTCTTCGCAAGAAACCGCACTGCTCGGAACTTTTTTACACGGACTTTCAGGCGATTTCGCAGCAAAAACGAACGGCGAAAACTCGTTAATTGCGAAAGATTTAATCGAATTTTTACCAAACGCATTTTTAGAATTTGAGAAATAATTTTTCAAATTCTGAAAAGTTTTTTTATCTTTGCAAAAAATTAATTTGGAAAAAATGAAGGAAACTTATATTCGTTTCTTGGCTCAAGTCTTGCCGCAAACCGCCGACCAACTTTTTAAAATTATTGACCGTAAAATTTCGCAGAAATTTGACCGAATACATCTGCTGATTTCCTCGCCCGGCGGCTCGGTTTTTCACGGAATGTCGTTGTATAATTATCTCAAAGGACTGCCTATCGAGGTTTTTACCTACAATTTTGGAAGTGTTGACTCTATCGGAATTGTAATTTATTGTGCAGGAAAAAAACGTTTCTCGGTGCCGCACTCTCGATTTTTGATGCACGGCGTTAAAATGAACTTCAACGGACAAGCGTCTTGGGACGAGAAGCAAGTTGAGGAATTTTTGAAAGGAATAAAAATCGACCAACACAACATTTTGCGAATCATTGCCGACACAACGGGACGAACTTACGAGCAAGTACAGGAAGATGTGGTAAATCGAACCACATTGAACCCCGAAGAAGCGATAAGTTATGGTTTAGTTCACGAGATAAAATCGCAATTATTGCCTCTCGAAGCAGATTTAACGGTAATTTCTGAATTTGAAAACGCAAAAATTGAACAGGAAAAAACACAAAAAACGGCTGTTCAACAGCCTTTTTCGCCTTTCGAATATACTTTTAAACCGAAAAATTAAACTTTTTCTCCCTCAAATTTCGACATTTTGTGAGAAAAATAAAATTTTTTTAAAAATTATCTCGTTGATTTTCAAGTAGTTGAGAAAAAAAGTGAAAATTTTTTCAAAAAAATTGCGAAAAAATTTTTTTATTTCAAAAAAGTGTTTTATCTTTGCACTGCAAAAGAAAAAAAGTCTGGTACCATAGCTCAGTTGGTAGAGCAACGGACTGAAAATCCGTGTGTCCGTGGTTCAATTCCGCGTGGTACCACAAAAAAACCAAAAGTCTCTATCTAAAAAATAGAGGCTTTTTTATGTTTACATTTTTCTTATGAATATTTTTCTCGCAAAACAAAAATACATTCTCGGCGGATTTTTTATTGTTATCGCCCTCATCTATATTATACAACTCTTTAATATTCAAATCATTAACGTTTCTTATAAATTATCTGCGAATAACAATGTTTTTCGATATTTGACCGAATATCCTGCACGCGGACTGGTTTTTGACAGAAACGGGGAACTTCTCGTCTACAACGAGGCTTCTTACGATTTAATGGTGATTCCGCAAGACGTGGGAGAATTTGATACTACCGATTTAGCGAAAATCTTAGAAATCCCGAGACGAAACATTGTCGAAAATTTCGAAAGAGCAAAAAAAATATCTCTTTATCAGCCGTATATTTTTTATAAGCAGTTAACGTTGAAAAAATATTCGATTTTGGGTGAAAAAATGTTTAAATTCCCCGGTTTTTTCGTTCAAAGACGAACAACAAGACGTTACCCGTCTAAGATTGCCGCACATTTATTGGGTTATATTGGTGAAGTTGATGAAAAGAAAATTTCGCAAGAACCTTATTATAAATCGGGAGATTACATCGGAATTAGCGGTATTGAACGAAGTTATGAAAAATCTTTGCGTGGGGAAAAAGGGTTAAGTGTGCTGTTAGTCGATGTTCATAACCGCATCAAAGCACATTATATGGATGGGAAATATGATACTTTGCCCATTGTTGGCGACAACATTATTACTTCTCTCGATGCCAAATTGCAAGATTACGGCGAGAGGTTGATGCAAAATAAATATGGAAGTATTGTTGCTATTGAACCCTCTACGGGCGAGATTTTGTGTTTTGTAACGAGTCCAACGTATGACCCAAATTTGCTTGTCGGAAATGTTGAGCGAGCAACGAATTATCGAATTCTTGCCAACGACCCGACCAAACCTTTGTTTAACCGTGCTTTGATGGCGTGTTATCCGCCTGGTTCAACGTTTAAACCCATTCAAGCGTTAATTGGTTTGCAGGAAGGAGTAATAACGACTTCGAGCGTTTTCCCGTGTGCGGGAGGTTTTTTTGTGGGAAATCTCAAAGTTGGGTGTCATCATGGCGGCGGAATTGACTTTTACAGTTCAATTGCAGGGTCTTGTAATGCGTATTATTGTTATGTTCATCAAAAAATTTTGGACGACAAAAAGTTTAAATCAGTAAAATTGTCTTATAATAATTGGCGAGAACATGTAAATTCGTTTGGTTTAGGGAAAAAGTTAGGAAGTGATTTATCTCACGAGTTAGGAGGAATTTTGCCTTCGTCAAATCATTTTGATAAATTTTATGGAAAAGACAGATGGAAATCTTTAACGTTGATTTCGATGGCTATTGGTCAAGGAGAATTGGGTTTTACGCCGCTGCAAATGGCAAACGCAACAGCAACAATAGCGAATCGAGGTTTTTATTATATTCCTCATGTTGTTAAAGAAATTCAGGGTCAGTTAACTATTGATAAAAAATTTTTAGAAAAACGTTATACAAAGATTTCGCCGCAATATTTTCAGGTGGTTGTTGATGCGATGGAAATGGTTGTTACGGGCGGGACTGCGACTAATGCAAGAATCAATGGCATTCCTGTTTGTGGGAAAACGGGAACTGCACAAAATCCGCATGGAGAGGATCACTCAATATTTATTGCTTTTGCCCCAAAAGATGAACCGAAAATTGCTATTGCTGTTTATGTTGAAAATGCAGGATTCGGGGCAACATGGGCTGCGCCGATAGCGAGTTTAATGATAGAAAAATATTTGAAAGGAAAAGTTACTCGAACAGATGTTGAGCAAATGATTTTTAACGCAAATTTAATGAATGTTATTCCAAAACCGAAGAAAAAATGATTTATTTCTCTGCTTTATTTCTCGGACTCATCACGGGACTTCACTGCGTAGGAATGTGCGGTGCATTGGTTTTTGCCCTTCCACAAATGTTTGTCGCAAAAAACAAATATTTGGCGATTTTTATTTATCATTTAGGAAGATGTTTTGCGTATTTATTAATCGGTTTATTAGTCGGAATCGTTGGAAAAGGTTTAATTTTTGCGGGTTTTCAACAACAAATTTCGATTTTTGCGGGCATTTTAATGATATTGACCTTTGTTTTGTCAAAATTTATTCCTTTGAGTTTTTCGACAAGAATCTCAACAGCCTTCAGAAATATTTTAAAACGAACTTCGTATTGGAAAATATTTTTGATGGGTTGTTTGAACGGTTTTTTACCTTGTGGTCCAGTTTATGGTGCAGCAAGTGCTTCATTAGCAACAAGTTCTGTTCTTGGAGCAATGAATTTTATGTTTCTCTTTGGAATCGGAACGTTACCGTTGTTGATATTTTTATCTTGGTTTGGAACGCAACTTTCGTTTCGTTTTGCAAAAAAATTACAAATTATTTTACCGATTTTCACAATTATTCTCGGCATTTTATTTATTCTTCGCGGTCTCGGACTCGGAATTCTGTTTATTAGCCCTTCGCCGCAACGTTTACACTTGTAAATTTACCTCTTTGCTGTTGACAAAGGGGCTTCTTAGCATCGTGCCAAGAATTTTTCTTGGTTTGCAGTATCAACTGATTAAGCAGGGAAAACTTGACGGAATGCAGAAAATCGTTTTGGAAATGATAAAAAATGGTTTTCAAAATGAGATGATTCAGAAATGTTCGCAATTTTCTCTTGAGGAAATTAATAAACTTCGAGAAAGTGTGAGATAAATTTTACGAATGCCATCTCGCAAAGCGATGGCATTCGTTTTTTTTACTCAAATTTCACAAAATAATAAGCCGCTAGGTGCGGTTTTCGAATTATTCCGTCAAAATCTTTGTCAATAACTCTGTCGTCATCGGCAATGAGAAATATAGTTTCACGGTCAATAATTGCTAATCCTTCAGTTTTGTGGTTAAATTTCAACGGATTTCCGTCAGAGAGAGTCACTAATTGCAAAGATTTCTTCGCTTTCAAATCTTCGAGAGAGATAGTCCAAAGATATGCACCTGTATTTTCATTCGCAAGTTCAAAACTCGTTAAAACGAGAAGTCTTTTGTTAAAAGAATCGTACTCAATACTCGACAAACCTAACGGCAAATTAAGATTAGTGTAAGAATTCGGTGAAAATTCATAAAACAAAGAAAAATCTTCTCCCAAAAACAAACTATCACCTCGCAAAGAATACGAAACTGAAACAAGCGAGATAGCATAAGAAAAATTTGAAAAATCTTTTCCCATTTCTCGAATTCCAAATAACAATTTATTTTCAGGAATCGCAGAAATTCCTTCAATTTTAAAATAAGTCACGCCTTCAGGAAATTCTGTAGTTTTCAACACTTTCGCAATTTTTTCACGCAACGAAACTGACGAAGTTACGTTATTTCTCGTTGTCGGACAAACAAGTTGCACCTTATTTTCACTTCCCATTTTCCAACACAACAGCGAATTATACGCATCTAAACTTGCGTCCTCGCCAACTCTGTCGAAACCCGATGTCGCAACAACAAACTTCGATTCGGGCAAAGTAGTAAAGTCTTCGATTTTGCGAATGTTCATAAACTCTTGATTATCAAGATATTCTATATCATTGCTCAAGAGAGTCGTTTTGCAAGAAACTCGAAAAACCGATGAATGATTCGGAATAGTTTTGTCGCTTCCAAGAATCATTTTTTGATTATAAAAAACTGCCGCCGAAGTTTCGTTGTAAACCAAATTTCCGTCAGAATAAGTTAAACCTGCGGCAAAACCATCAACTAAACCCTTTGAGACGATTTTCGCCTTGTCGGGTTTTATTGCCTCACCTTCATTTTCTTTGCAAGTAATTGAAAATAAAGCAATTAAAAGAGAAAAAATGTAAAACAATTTTCGTTTATTCATAGAAACTAATTTTGTTAAAAAATTTTCGCAAAAATAAAAAAATATTCGCAAAAAAATGGAAATTTGTAAAATAAAATTTATAATATTGCGTTTTATTAATAAAGTACGTTTTTACTTTTTAATTTATGAAAAATTTATCGTTGCAGGATTTGTCTTTTGTGATGAAAAATTCTCCGCAAATGGTTTTCATTTTTAATTTAAAAAAGAAAAAATTGAGTTTTTGGAATTCTCAAATCAAAAATCTTTTGGGTTATTCAACGCAAGAGATAAAAAATTTTAAATTAGAAAAGAATCATTTTTTGTTTCATCCTTTTGAGAGAGAAATTTTATGAAAAAATTGAGGTTTTGCAGTCGAGCGAAAAAAATATTTCGGTGGAATGCGATTTTCATTTAAAGCATAAAAACGGCAATTATTTGTGTTTTTCGTTTAAAATTACGGTTTTTAAACGAGATAAAAATAATGAAGTTTCTGAAGTTTTAGGTTTCGCAAAAAATGTTACGAAATATGAAAAAATGTTAAAAAACTCAAATAAAATTAAGAAAAATTATGAAGTTTTGTTTGAGACAATACCTGTTGCACTTTTGGAAGAAGACTGTTTTGAGGCAAAAAAATATCTCGAAAACCTGAAAAAACAGGGAATTTCTGATTTTGAAAAATATTTTTCCCAACATCCTGATAAATTTTTTGAATGTGCCTCTCTGGTGAAAGTTATAAAAGTGAATCGAAAAACTTGCGAGTTGTTGGAATATGAAAATTTTGAGGACTTATCGCAAAATTTTCCCAATATTTTTACAGAGAAAACTGTCGATTCTTTTCGCAAAGCCTTGATTTCTTTGGCAGAATCGAATATTTATTTCGAAACAGAAACGGAGCAACGAACAAAAAACGGCAAAATTAAACAAGTTTTTTTGTGCAGTTTTGTCCCCGAATGTTACCGCAAAACGTTCAAAAAAGTCATCGTTGTGATACTTGATGTCACGGCTTTGATGCTTGCGAAAGAGAAAGCGGAGGAAAGTGATATGTTAAAAACTGCGTTTTTGCAAAGTATTTCTCACGAGATTCGCACTCCGATGAATTCTATTTCGGGTTTTTCAGAATTGCTTGCCACCGAGACTTACACAAAAGAACAAAAAAAGATGTTTGTTGATAATATTAAACAAGGTTGTTTTCAACTTATTGAAATTGTCGAAAATATTATTGAGATTTCGCAAATTTATTCTTGTCAAATGGCATTGAAAGAAAAATTAATAAACGTTTCTGCGTTGGTAAAAGTCGTTTTTGACGAGTTTGCGTCTAAATTTGAGCGAAAAAATTTAAAATTTAACATTTTTTTATCTTCGAGTGAAATTTTGTTAAATTTTTTAACTGACGAGGAAAAATTAGAGAAAATTTTGAGACATTTAATCAGCAACGCAATCAAATTCACCGAATCGGGAGCAATAGAGTTAAAATGTAATGTTTTAGAACACGAGATTTTATTTTCCATTTCTGACACGGGAATCGGAATTTGCAAAGAAATGCACGAGAAGATTTTCGAACCCTTCCGCCAATTAGACACAGGAATCTCGCGAAAATACGGAGGAAACGGAATCGGTTTGTCTATTGTTAAGTCTTATGTAGAAATGTTGAAAGGAAAAATTTGGTTAAAATCGGAGATAAACAAAGGAACAACATTTTATTTTTCCCTTCCGATTCGGGAGAATAGATATTCTTCCAGAAATATTGAACATTTAATCATTGAAAATATGGATTTGAGTGATAAAATAATTTTAATTGCGGAGGACGAAATACCGAATTTTGTCTATTTGGAGACTTTCTTAGAGCCGACTAACGTTAAAATTTTGCACGCACATAATGGGCAAGAAGCGGTTGATTTCTGCAGGAATGAGGCACAAATTGATTTAATTTTTATGGATATGAAAATGCCTGTTATGGATGGTTACACCGCCACGCAGTTGATAAAAACGTTTCGCATCAATATTCCCATCGTTGCCCTGACGGCTTATCCCGTAAATTTTGACAACAACGGTGAAATTTTGCGTTATAGTTTCGACAAGTATTTGCAAAAACCTGTTCATACGTATGAATTGTTGAAAATTCTTGCCTATTTTTTTATGAAAAGTTAAAAAATTGGAAATTTTATTTTTAATTGATAAAATTTGTCGGATTTTTTTAAAATTTGACAAGTTTGGAGATTTGTTATGTTGTTAAAAATCAAATTAATAAGAAAAATTTTGTGTGAAATTTTATAAAAAATGAAAATGTAAAATGTTGATATTCAAGCGTTTAGAAAATATAAAAAAATATCTTTTGAAAAAACGGAAAAAAATTGCGGAAAAGTGTTGTAAATTTGAAAAAACGAATTACCTTTGCACTTCGTAAAAGATACCTTTATTGACCATTAAAAAGTCTCTCAAATTATGACTAAAGCGGATCTTGTAAATGAAATTTCGAAAAATACAGGAATAGAGAAGATTGATGTTCAGAAGATTGTTGAATCATTTATGGACTCAATAAAAAATTCCTTGACCAAGAACAAAAACGTTTATCTGCGGAGCTTTGGAAGTTTCGTAGTGAAGAAACGTGCCAAGAAAAAAGCGAGAAATCTTCACACCAAAAAGGTTATTGAAATTCCGGAGCATTTTATTCCTGCTTTCAAGCCTTCAAAAACCTTTCTAAATAGCGTCAAAAAAACAGTTAAAAAATCTTAAACCTCTTAAAAAGGAATATTATGTCAAGCGGAAAAAAAAGAAAACGACATAAAATGGCTACGCATAAACGCAAAAAAAGATTACGAAAAAATCGACATAAAAAGAAATTGCGATAGTCCGTTATTGCGTTACCCACTCGTCAGGTTGAGTTTTGGTTTCAAAATTCTATGAGATTCTACCCGAAAAACTCGGCGAAGTTTTTCGGGTTTTTGTGTTATAAATTAACTTTTTTTGAACAGAAATATTGTGGTAAGCAACGAATTAGTCATTCACGTAACCTCCTCTGAAATTGTTATCGCATTGCTCGAAGATAGACAATTGGTCGAAATAAACAAAGAGAAAAGCAACACACAGTTCGCCGTCGGGGACATTTATCTCGGAAAAGTGCGGAAGATTATGGGCGGATTAAACGCAGCATTCGTTGATATCGGCTATGAAAAAGATGCTTTTTTGCATTATCTTGACCTTGGTCCACAGTTTTTGTCTCTCAACGAATATCTAAAAACCGCTCTTTCGAGTCGGAATCTTCCTCTTTTAACCAATTTTTCGCTGAAAAAAGATATTGACAAAAACGGGAAAATTGCTGATGTTCTCAATGTCGGGCAACTTGTTGTTGTTCAAATTGCAAAAGAACCCATTTCTACGAAAGGACCAAGAATCAGTTCCGAGATATCTGTTGCAGGCAGAAATTTAGTTTTAATTCCTTTTTCAGACAAAGTTTCTGTTTCACAAAAAATAAAATCAAGTGAAGAGAGAGAACGTTTAAAAAAACTTATCTTAGGAATTAGACCGAAAAATTTCGGAGTAATTGTTCGCACTGTCGCAAAAAATCGCAGAGTCGCCCTTTTGGACGCAGAATTGCGTGAACTCATCGAAAAATGGGAAACAGCTTTCAAACAATTATTCGCCGTCAACTCGCCGCGACTAATTATGGGAGAATTGAACCGTACTTCCGCCATTTTGCGTGATATGTTAAACAATTCTTTCAATAACATTCACATCGATAATGAAGCATTTTTCAAAGAGGTTAAAGATTATGTCACAACAATTGCACCTGAGCAGCAAAAAATTCTCAAATTTTACACGGGCAAATTGTCAATTTTTGAATATTTCGGAATAGACAAACAGATAAGAGGGCTTTTCGGCAAAACCGTTACCATCAAAAATGGTGCTTATCTCATTATTGAACACACCGAGGCGTTGCACACCGTTGATGTCAATAGCGGCAATCGTTCCAAAAAAGGTGACGACCAAGAAACTGCGGCATTAGAGGTAAATCTCAACGCAGCAGAGGAAATTGCCCGTCAATTAAGACTTCGAGATATCGGCGGCATCATTGTTGTTGATTTTATTGATATGCACAGCAACGAAAATAAACAGAAAGTTTTTGAAAAAATGAAAGAATCAATGGCAACAGACAGAGCAAAACATAACATTTTGCCGTTGAGTAAATTCGGATTAATGCAAATTACGAGGCAGAGAGTGCGTCCCGAAACTGATATGGAAACGGTTGAAGTTTGCCCTACTTGTCGCGGAACAGGGGAAATTTTGCCGAGCATTTCGTTTCTTGACGAGATAGAAAATAATATCAAATACATCACTCAAATTTCGCGTCCTTCGTTTTTGCACCTAAAAGTTCATCCTTACGCTGAGGCATTTTTCAAAAAAGGTTTTTTTTCGAAAAACCGCAAATGGATTTGGAAATTTAAAATGTGGATAAAAATTACAGCAATTCCTTCATATAGTTTGTTGGAATATCATTTTTTCGACAAACGCGGCGAAGAAATTAAATTATAAACTTTTTTAAAACCATTTTTTCCATAACAAAAGTGATACGTTTTGATTGGGCAATGAAAACCATTTTGCGAGATAAGTCAAATTTCGATATTCTCGAAGGTTTTATCGAGAAGAAGAGTTTTCAAGAGAGAATCGAGAAAGGAGAAAATGGAAGGTTCACGGGAAAAATCTTTTGAAATTGCTCGCAATTTCAAAAATTGGAACCTCTCTGTTGAGGCAATTTGTCAAGCAACAGGGCTTTCTCAAGCAGAAATCGAAAATTTGTAAATTTTTTCTAATTTATGAAAAAGAAAATTTCCTTTACATTTTCAGAAAATACAACAGAATATAAAATTTTGCTGCGAAAACGCAAATTTCCTTGGTGGATTTTTCTGTTGCTTTTGCCTCTTCTGTTGCTTATTCGTTGCAACAAAGATGTGAAATTTAAAACCGTTGATGCTTCTAACGGCAGTTCTTTGTCGAAATCTTTCGTTAAATTTTCGTATTTCGAGAGAAATATTTTTTCACAAAATAAAATTATTGAACTAACAGATTCTACCGATAAAAATGGAGAAGTAATTTTCAAAAATTTGTCTTATTCTGTTTTTTCGTGGATTTTTCAACGAAGCGATCTTTCAAATTGTTTCGCCTCGAATGAATGTTTCGCTTCTGATTCTTTGAAAGAAAAATTTGTGAATCTGCATTATTCTCCCGAAACTTTGTTAAAACTTGCCCCGCGAAGTTTTGATTTGGAAGTGAAAGTTATTGACAAAGATGACAACCAACCTTTACCTTCGGCAACGGTGAAGGCAAATTCTGAATCGCAAAATTGGACAGAAACGACTAACGCCGCAGGAAATTCTACCTTGAAACAGACAAATTTTTGTGGGAAAATTAAAATTGTTGGAAGTTGTTACGGCTATTCTAACGATTCCGTTGAGATTTCTGTGAAATTTGCCGCAACGAATAAACCGATTTTGCGTTTAAAACCTATCAAAAAAATGGTTGCGTTTTTAGTCAAAGATTTAAAAACAAAACAACCAATTCCTGATGTTTCTGCAACGTTAAACGTTGAAAATCAAACACTTAACATTCGAACCAACACAAACGGAGTCGGAAAAGGGGCTTTTGAGAATGTTCATATTCTCAAACAAATGCTTATAAAAGTTTCGCATCCTTCGTATTATGACACTATTTCGCAGAAATATCAAGTTGATGCTTTTACAAAAATGTCTGAGGAGCAACGAACGCTTTTTATGCGTCCCAAAACGGGAACATTGGTTTTCAAAAATGTTGATGCAGAAACCAATTCTCCTCTCGAAGGCGTTGATAATCAAATAGTTATCAACGGAACGCAATCTCGACAAATTAGCAATTCTAACGGAATATTTACCGTTGCAGAAATTCCACAAAATGCGACAATCTCGATAATTGCTTCAAAAACAGGTTATTCGCAAAATAATTTCACGGTGAGAAATAAAACTTTTAGCGAATTAAACGGCAACGAATCAGCAAGAATTATTCCGTTGAAAAAAAATCTTCCTCCGTCAACAGATAACAAACCACGAGAAAATTGTCGCGTTTTCGTTACAGGTTTGATTGTTAGCGATGAATTTATTGAAAGCAATATCAGTGAGGCGTATGTTGCTGACCGATTCAGCGAATATGTCGGGCAAGGTGAATATCCTGACAACGAGGAAACATTCCCGAATTCGGTGAAATTTACTTTTGATGGGATTGCGATAGACAAAGGCACTCGCATCATAATTTATAGCGAAAAGAATTTTCAAGGCAGAGTTTTGCTTGACAAAAAAGGTCCCGCCATTGTCAATAATGTGAAATGGAAAGATGATTCGCGTTATTCGTCTGCAAATACGAAAAATTACAAAGAACCTTTGCAAAGCAATTTTCCGCAGTCTGTGCGAGAATGGAGCAAAGAAGATATGAATCCTTGGTCGAAAGGGTCGGTAAAAGTCATTTGTGAACAATAAATTTAACCCAATCTGTCAGATTTTCGCAAAAAAAGTCTGACAGATTTTGAAAAAAATGAACATTTTATGAACGAGAACAATATTTTTCAACAACGAATAGATTTAACCGAGTTAAATTTGGCAGCGGCTAACATTCGAAATGAAATTTCGCAAGTTATTGTCGGGCAAAATAAAATGATTGAACATTTTTTGGTTGCCATTCTTGCAAACGGACACATATTAATCGAAGGCGTTCCGGGCGTTGCAAAAACTTTGACTGCAAAGTTGATGGCAAAAACTTTGTCTGTAAATTTTTCGCGAATACAATTTACCCCCGACTTAATGCCGTCAGATGTTTTAGGAACGTCAGTTTTTCATTTGAGTAAATCGGAATTTGAGTTTAATAAGGGACCAATTTTTTCGAATATCGTTTTAATTGACGAGATAAATCGTTCGCCTGCTAAAACTCAAGCGGCACTTTTCGAAGTTATGGAAGAGCGGCAAATTACCGTTGACGGGAAAACGTATGTTATGGAAAAGCCGTTTTTAGTTTTTGCCACGCAAAATCCCATTGAACACGAAGGAACTTATCGGTTGCCTGAAGCACAGTTAGACCGTTTTTTGTTCAAAATTGTAGTAAAATATCCTTCTGTTGAGGAGGAAATTCAAATTTTAACGAATTATCACGAAAATAAAGGTGCGAAGGAAATTGACAAAGTGAAACCAATTTTGTCTGCTGCTGAACTTTTGAAATTTCAGGAATTGGTTAAAACAATCCATATTGATGAGAATCTGCGAAAATATATTGCTCAATTTACGACAAAGACTCGGACTAATCCTGCGATTTATTTGGGTGCCTCGCCGCGGGCGTCTCTTGCGATAATGACGACAGCAAAAGCCTTCGCAGCGATTCAGGGACGAGATTTTGTCAATGTTGACGACATTCGAGAAATGATTTTGCCCGTTCTGCGACATAGAATTTTACTCACGCCCGAGAAAGAAATGGAAGGTGTAACTATTGAGGAAATTATTAAACAAATTCTTTTTTCAATAGAAATTCCGAGATAAAAAATTTTTTTTCGTTAAAAATTTTTCTAAATTAAAAAAAAATATTAACTTTGCAGCTCGAAAAAATTGAGAAAAATAAGTTAATGGAAATTGTTGAAGATAAAATTTTTGAAATGTATAAACTTTGTAACACATATTATGTGTCGCAGTTGTATGTTTTTGGTTCTTTTGCAAAAGGCAATTTTCATTCAGAAAGTGATGTTGATTTTTTAGTTTATTTCAAAGATAATTTGCCTTTGTTGGAATATGCAGATAATTTTTTTGATTTTATTTACGAACTCGAAAAACTTTTTCAGAGAAAAATTGATATGGTTTCGGGCAAAGCGATGAAAAATCCATATTTTATTCAAGAAATTGAAAATACAAAAAAATTAATTTATGACCACAAAAATCAAAAAGTTGTTATTTGATATTCAAAATTCAATTCAGGCAATTTCGATTCATTTAGGTGAAAAACGAAATTTTTTTGAATACAAAAATAATTTAACTGTAAAACGAGCAGTTGAAAGAGAATTAGAAATAATAGGTGAAGCAATTAGTCGTATTTTAAAAGAACAGCCTGATTTTCAATTACAAAATGCAAGAAAAATCGTTGATTTAAGAAATTTTATCATTCACGGTTATGATGCAATTGATGATGAAACGATTTGGGGAATAATTTCTAAACATATTCCAAGTTTAGAATCAGAAATAAATACATTAATTTATTAATAAAATAAATATTCATTTTTACTGTTTTTTTAAAAACTCATGGCAAATCATAAATCGTCCAAGAAACGCATTCGACAAACGGAAACGAACCGTTTACATAATCGTTATTATATGGTGACTCTTCGCAATGCGTTGCGAAAAATGCGTTCAACAACAGAAAAAAGCGAAGCCGAGAAACAAGTAACGCCTTTGACTTCAATGCTTGACAAATTGGCAAACCGCGACTTAATTCACAAAAACAAAGCCGCAAATTTGAAAAGCAAATTATCAAAGTTCGTTAAATCGTTGCAAGCGTAAAATAATTTTTTTTGTTCACCGACAAAAACAGGGCTAAAATTGCTCTGTTTTTTGTTTTTTTGTAAGAAATTGGAATTTTTTTTTGAGAAAAAATTTGTCAGATTTTAATATCTGACAATTTTTTTTTTAATTACCGCCTAATTTTATCAAATAAGTAAAATTAAATACGGTGCTTTTATATGAGAAGGTTCGTATGTTTTTTTCTTTTGTGAGATTATCTAAATCATAATTTCCTCGCAAACTAATTTGAAATGCACTTTTTTGCCCAATATTCCATTCCACTCCCAATTCAGAAGTTAAACCAAACTTAGAATATTTTGCAAAACCATTTTCAAATTCAATCGATGACGTTTGAAAATAAATATCTTGTTGCAAAAGTATTCCTACATTTCCCCCTGCTCTAAGAAAAAAATTAAATTTTTCTTTGGGAATAGTGAGATTTATCATTAAAGGTATCTCCAAAAACGACTCATTTATTCGGGCAGGCATTCCATCAATTTGTTCTTCTTTGTAACGATTCAAAAAATTAACTTCCGAGACAATCGCCCAATTAGTTGAAAACGGAAATTGCATTTGAAAACCACAATCATATGATAAACGTAAACTTACATTATCATAATTTTGTTTTCCTGTTGTTGTAAAAGCGGCAATCCCAATTTTGGCACCCATTTTAGTTTCTTGTGCAAAAATCACTGTGTTTATTACAAAAAAGAAGAGGATGAAAAAAAATTTTCGCATAATAAAACAAGTTTAATGATGTTAAAGTGTTTGATATGCTCCTACTGACGACATTGTTGCGAGTACAACTGCACCAACCGCTCCTTCTGTCCCTGCTCCTACGGCAGCACCAATAGCATCGGCAAGAACCACCTGCCACCATGGCGCATCAGTTTTCTTTTTTGGCATATTAGTCCAAAAACCAAAACTATATTTTGCAACTGAAGCAAAAACTAAGATAATTTCTTTGTCAGATTCATTAAGAGAAAAATCATTCAGTATACCATTTTCCCAATTCAAAATAGAAACCCTAATAGAATCGGTACTTTGTTGTGAAGACAAAATTGATTGCATCTCAATAACTTTACCTTTTACAGTCAAATTTATATAACCATCAGCAAACAAAGAGTCCAGACGCAGATAAGAACAATTTTCATATTTTTGCAAAAAGAAAATAGTAGTATCAAGTGAAAGCAACGCAGAATCTTCAGAAACAGACTTTAATCGAGAAATATTGAAATTAATCACATCATACATTTCATTGTATGTTAATTTTGAATTCTTCTTCAATATTGCACCTACTTGAACATTGTGTTCCTGACCTACAAAATTGTAAGGATTTTCCTTCACAACCAATTTGCAACTTACTTTTTCATTTTCCTCTTTTTGACAAGAAGCAAACGTTACAGCAATTAAAAGAACAAACAGCAATTTAAAAGATTGGATGGCACGATGGCACGATGGCACGATTTGATTTTTCATAGAAAACAACAAATTT
>DYQK01000011.1:25992-31583 GCA_020719385.1 Rikenella microfusus
GATGGCACGATGGCACGATGGCACGATTTGATTTTTCATAGAAAACAACAAATTTTAATGTGTTTAAACTTGGGTGCAAAGGAAAACAATATTTTTGAAAAAAAAAATTAAAAATTCATAAAAAAAGTTAATAAATAGATTATTTTCTTACACAAAAGAATAATTAGTTTTTCGAGAAACAAATTCAATTTTTCTTTTCAATTTGTAAAGTTTTATGTAATTTTTAGAGAAATGAAATATTTTCTCAAAAAAAATGTAAAAACTTCGAAAAGTGAAGTATTTTTTGAGAAATATTTTTTATATTTGGCAAAATTTAATTTTCACTATACTTAAAATGTTAAATAGTTGATATTCAACCTTTTAAGCAAGAAAAAATAAAAATTGTTTCATTCAAAACTCAATAATTCTTTGTATGAAAAACATCATTCTTTTATGTTGCCTGTTTTTTCTTTCCTTTTTCGTTTATTCGCAAGAACCTTTAAAACACGAAAAGAAAGATTATGTTGACAAAAATGGGCGTTATTACGTGAATATTCATTTGCCGGTGTATTTACGTTTGTCGCATTCTCCGAATGACAATGCTCCTTCGCATCTTCTTCGCAGCGAGACTTCGCCGAAATATAGCAATCCATTTTACTTCGATATGGAAGGTTATAATACCATTCGGACTCCTTGGCAGGTCGATACGGTAACGAAAAAACCGATTTCGCCGAAGGAAAATATCATTTTTGAAGTTTATGCAGACGGAACTGCACCAAAAATCAAGCCAAGATGGACTAACGCAACGAAATATCTCAAAGATGGCAAAACTTTTTTTGGAAAAGGGTTGCGTTTAGAGTTAAAAGCAACCGATAACGTTGCTGGAGTGGAAAATATTTACGTTTCTCTTAACGGTGCCGCTTTTCAGCCTTATAAAGAAATTCTCGATTTCTCGCAAGAAGGTGATTATACTTTGAAATATTATTCCGTAGATAATGTCGGCAATGTTTCAGAGGTAACAACAGAAAAATTTACTGTTGACGTTACTCCGCCCATCACTGAACGCACCATTCAAGGAGACGCAAAAGGCAGCACTTTGTCTGTTGACGCAACTATTGTCCTTAGCAGCCGCGATGATTTGTCAGGTGTGAAAAATACGTATTTCTCTGTTGACGGCAGGGCGCCGGTTTTGTACACGCGTCCCATTCCGTTAGCACTTTTGGGCGGCGGAAATCACTCGGTAATTTATTATTCGCTTGATAATGTACACAACAACAATGCCCGCAACGACAAGGATCTTTCCAAAAATACTCCTCCGCCGTTAGAATTTTTAATTGATGACAAAGGTCCCGATGTGAATTTAACCGTTGTCGGGGATAAATATGAAGAAGGGAAAAATGTCTTTGTCTCAGAACGCACACAAATAAAACTTGAGGCAAAAGACGAACATTCCAACGTGGAGGTCGTTTCTTACGGAGTTGATGCAGAGGCAACCACAATTTATACCTCGCCGTTTTTTCTTTTGCGGAAAAAAGGCAGTCAAATTGTGAATTATCTCGCAATGGATGAGTTGAAAAACTTTTCTGAAAATAAGTTTAAAACTTTTTTTATGGACAATCTTGCACCTGCTTCTTCAATAACTTATGGAAAACCGCAATTATTTGACCGTGATACGTTGTTTATCTCGAAAAAAACTACAGTAACTTTAACCTGTCGCGATGGAGAATCAGGTGTCGCAAAATTGGAATATTCCATTGACGGCGAGGCGTTTAAAAATTACAGTCAATTTAATATTCAGCAAGAAGGTTTTCACACCATTACGTTCAAGGGAACAGACAAGGTAAATAATTCTGAACAAACAAAAGAGAGCAAAGTGCTTGTTGACAATACGCCGCCTGAGATTTTTGTGAAATTTAGTATTGAACCGATTCGCGAGGAAACTCGAAACGGCGAGAAACTGTCTGTTTATCCGACTTATACAAAAATGTATATTGCCGCAACTGACCGATATGTCGGAACGGAAAAGATTTTTTACTCCATCAACAATGGTCCAATGCAAAATTATGCGAGTGTGAAAAACATTGCGGAGGCAAATTTACTGACTAAAGAGCAAGTTTATTCGGTGAAAGTTGTTTCCATCGACCAGTTGGGAAATGAAAGTACGAAAATTATTAAGTTTATCATTTCTTCGAAATAAATTTTAACGGCAACATTTTTTGAAAAGATGTTGTCGTTTTTTTGCGTAAATTTTTATATAAATTTTTTTTTGAGAAAAATTTTTTATCTTTGTCGGCAAATTTAACTAATTTTTTATGGCAAAAAAAATAACCGTCGAGCCCGTCAAGAGTAACGAAAAACTCGATTTCGCTTTGGGTAAACAAAATTATATTTTACTCTTAATCGGTTTCGGAATAATTTTATTAGGTTTTCTCTTAATGATGGGCGGTGGAAGCAGCGACCCAAAAGTTTTTAATGAAGAGATTTTTAGTTTTCGCAGAATCACTCTTGCACCCATTATTGTTCTCTTGGGTTTTGCTTTCGAAGTGTACGCAATAATGAAAAAACCCAAAGAGTAATTCAATTTTTTTCAACAAAATATTGGCAAAGTTTAATAAAATTTTGTCAATATTTGATTTTTTTTTTACTTTTGCGTTTTGAGAAACTAAATCATTTTACTTTGTGAAAAAACTGAAATTATTAATTATAGAGGATATTCCTGAAAATGCGTTATTTTATGCGTCTCTTCTTGAATCTGAAGGGTACGAGATAACTTACACTCTCGTTGATACGGCAGACGGTATGCAAAAAGCATTGGAAACGCAAGAATTTGATATTGCGTTAGTTGATTATGTGTTGCCAAATTTTGACGGTTTGCAGGCACTGAAAATTTTGCGAAACAGAGATTCTGATATGCCTGCGATTGTTATCTCGGCTGCTTTGGGCGAGAAAATGGCGGTCAAAGTAATGAAAGCAGGGGCAAATGATTATATTCCGAAGGCGAATATGGGGCGTTTGTCGCTTGTTATTGAACGAGAATTGAAGGAAGCTGCAAATCGCAAGACAAAAAAAAATATCGAAAAAGAACTTCTCGAAAGCAAGCAACGTTTCGAAATTATTTTCAACGAAGCACCTTTTGGAATCTGTATTTTTACGTTGAGCGGAATACTTGTGAATGCCAACAAAATGGCTGCAAAAATTTTTAAAATTAATGAGAAAAATAAAGTTCTTGGGTTAAAATTTCCTATTTTTTTTGAAAAAGAAGTCGAAAAGCGTTTATTAAATGGCGAAAGTTATGTTTTTGAGTATACTTTTGATTTTGACAGATTAAAAAATACTTATCAAATTCCGATTTCAGAAACAGGAATTCATCAATTCGAAATCACTATTTCGTTGATAAAAATTTTAGGTGAAACTTATTATATCGCTTATTTTCAAGATATTACGCGTAAAAAAGAAATTGAATCGTTGTTTCATTTAAACGAGAAACGGTTAGAAAGTCTGTTTAAAATTTCAAATTTGCAAGAGTTAGATACAAAAAAAGTTTTAGATGTCGTTTTAGAGGAAATTATTGCTCTTTCAGAAAGTGAAATTGGTTACGTTTATTATTATGATGAGGAAACTAAAAATTTCACGCATAGTGCTTGTACGCAAAGCGAAAATTTTACTTTTACTCTTCAAACTCATTTTCATTTAGAAAATGCTGGATTAGTTTTTGAAGTGATAAAAAATCGTATTCCGTTGATTATCAATGATTATGAGAATTATAAATCATTGGACAGGCGAGGTTTGCCCCAAGAACATTTTAAAATTATTCGATTTTTGAGTATTCCTGTTGTTGGAAAGGGAAAAATTGTTGCTGTTGTCGGGGTTGCAAACAAAAAAACAAATTATTCGGAGGTTGATGTGCGACAACTTTATCTTTTGATGGATTCGGTGTGGGAAATTATTGAGAACAAAATAATGCAGCAAGAGTTAATTCGTTCTAAGGAGCAAGCCGAGGAGTCTAATCGATTGAAATCTGTGTTTTTGATGAATATTTCTCACGAAATTCGCACTCCGATGAACGCAATTCTTGGTTTCTCGCAGCTTTTGTCTATTCCAGGAATCACTGACGAGAAAAAGCAGTTTTTTATGAGAATTATCACGGCAAACACAAACGCACTTCTCGATTTAATGGAAAATATCATTGATATTTCGCTTCTCGAAACGCATCAACTTCATTTGCAGCAGGTAGATTTTTCGGTCAACGGTTTAATGCAGGAATTATTCTTAGAGTGTAACGAAAAAATTTCTGAAATGAGTAAAAATTTGGAAATTCGCTGCCCAAATTTGTACGATATTTATAAAATAAATATTTTCACTGACCGAATTCGTTTAAAACAAATTTTATCAAATTTGCTGCGAAATGCAATAAAATTTACAGAAATGGGTTTTGTCGAATTTGGATTTCGAATTTTGGGAGACGAACTTTTAGAATTTTATGTTCTTGACACAGGAATCGGAATTACGCTTGAGAAACAAAAAATCATTTTCGACTCCTTCAGGCAAGCAGACGAGGGAACAACACGAAAATTCGGCGGTATGGGTCTCGGACTAGCCATTTCGAAAAAATTAGTCGAACTTATGAAGGGACAAATTTATCTCAAATCGAAAGAAAACGAAGGAGCAACATTTTATTTTACCATTCCCTGCAAATTTATCAAATAATTTTTCGAAAAAATCTTTATTTTTCGAGAAAAATTTCGTATATTTGTAAAAAATTTTTCTTATGTTTACGAAATATATCAATTTATTTACCGATTTTGGGTTTAAAAAAATCTTTGGTTCTGAGGCAAACAAAGATTTGTTAATAAATTTTCTCAACACTTTGCTCAAAGATAAGGAGAAAATTAAAGATTTGACCTTTTTAAAAAATGAACATCTCGGTTTCACCGAACTTGACCGCAAAGCAATTTTCGATTTACATTGCGAAAATGAAAAAGGCGAAAAGTTTATTGTCGAATTGCAAAACGTTAAACAGCAATTTTTCAAAGACAGAAGTTTATTTTACGTCAGTTTTCCGATTCAGGAACAGGCAAAACGCGGAATTAATTGGAATTATGAACTCAAAGCAGTTTATTGTATTGGAATTTTAAATTTTCGTTTTGATGACGAGAACAAAAACGATTTAGTTGTTGCCGAAAATTTGAAAAAAGATTCGAAACGCAAAATAAAATTGCCGAAACGCGTTGTAAACACCGTGAAGTTGATGGATATTGACACAAAAGAAGTTTTTTACGACAAATTAACTTTTGTCTATGTTCAGATTCCGAATTTCAAGAAAAAAATTACCGAGTTAGAGACAAACGAGGATAAATGGTTTTTTCTGTTTAAAAATTTGGAGCGTTTAAAATCAATTCCAGAGCAAGTGCAGGAGGAAATATTTAAGCGAATCTTTGAAATTGCCGAAATTGCAATGTACAAAGAGGCGGAGAGAATGATTTATCTCGATAGTTTGAAGCATTATTGGGATTTAAAAAACTCTTATGATTTTGCGACAATATCGGGTTATAACGAGGGTTTAGAGAAAGGTTTGGAACAAGGTTTAGAGAAAGGTTTGGAACAAGGTTTAG
>DYQK01000011.1:31683-43931 GCA_020719385.1 Rikenella microfusus
GAACAAGGACGTCAAGAAGGGCTTGAGAAACTTTTTGAAATAGCCCGCAATTTAAAAAAATTAGGACTTTCGATTGAGAATATTTCTCAAACAACAGGACTTTCGCAAACCGAAATCGAAAATTTAAACTAAACTTTTTTCATTTTTCAAAAATAAACAAAGTCAGATTCACAGAAATCTGACTTTGTTGAAAATTTTTATCCCTTCGAAGAAATTTTTATCCCAGAAAGTAAATTCACGCCGAAACGAATTTGCGGCGAAAAACCCGATGAAGTGGAATATTGACCCGCAACATCAACTCGCAAAAAACCAAACATTTTATCTAAACCAAAAAATATTTCTGTAAAATCTTTTTTGTCATCGGTGTACAAAAAATTTATTCCCGCCACCGTATCAAATTTAGTTTTTCGAATCAAAGGCAATTTATTTATCAACCAACGATTAAAATTGTGCGAAAAATGAACCTCAAAAAACGGCAAATTCGTACTGCTTTCGTAATATTTTAACGTTTCAAAACTGTTCATCGCAAAATCTGTCAGCTCTGTTTGGCAACCGTTAAAATGTTTATAATCAACGAAATACAAAGTTTTTTTGCTCAAAAATTTTCCAACATTAATTTGATAATTTGAAGTACCAAAATTCTTTAAATCAATATCATCGGCTAAAATAATTTCAACAAAATCAAAATCGGCACTTTTGTCAGAAATTTTTACTGCTTTTTTGTAATTCACAGAAAGTTCAGGATAATCGCTTTCCATAACTCGCTTATAATTCGGATAGGAAAAATATTTCTGTCTAAAACGAATCAACAAATTTGCCTCAAAAATAAGTGCGTTGTGCGAGTCAAAAACCAAATTATTCACAGGTGCGTTGGGATAATATTCTTTTTCTCGGTAAAAAAACGAATAATTTGTTGCATTTTGCAACATTTCTCGTTTGCTATATTCGCTTTGTGCGAAAAAATAAATTCCGTTAACAATTTCTCGTTCAAAATTTAACGCCACAAAAGTTTTCTCAAAAAACTTCGCATAATTTCGTTTCAAAAACAAGGAATAAAAAATGTTGATGTATTTATTTATCGCCGCAGGATTAAATTGCGTTGCAGTTTGTCCCGCCGAAAGTGAAAATTTTGTCGAATTTATATAATTTGTGTGAAAATTTAACGTCAATTTTTCGTAAAATTTCTTTGCCGCAAAAGAATATTTTATTTCAGGCGAGATAGAAAATTTATCAGGAACCCCGAAAATATACCCATCAAAATTTGGTTGTTTGCGAATTGTCGGAGCAAATTGAAGCGAAAAACCTTCCACCGAATTAAAATCTATTAAATTCCAAATTGTTCCCAATTCACAAATCAAATTATTTTGCGAAATTTTGTAGTCATAACCAAATAAAAGTACTTTTGAAAACGAAAAACGATTTCGCACTTTGTCAACAGAATCGATATATGCCTTCGAAGATATGATTTTCATTATGCTGTCATCTTTTTGATACAATTTTGTCTCTTCTTCGGTGAGAACAGTTTTGCGTTTATCTTTCCAAAAACTCGAATCAGATTTTTCGTAATCTTTGTCGACTTTTAAAACTTCGTTATTGAAAAAATTTTTCGAAAAATTTTTATTAATTTCGTAATCGCTGAAATGCCCATAAACCTCGCCTGTTATTCCGAAACCCAAAAGTTTGAGATAATATCGCATTTTCACAAACAACGGAATACTTATAGAATCGCTAAGAACTTCATAATTTTGTTTAATATTCAAACTATCAAGCAAATACATCTCGGCAGTTTTAGGAATCGTTAAATCAAGACTATGAATCATTCCGTTTTCCTCGAAAAGATAAATATAACCGTCAAAAGTTGGGTCAATAACTCTTTTGGGCATCACTTTTATCTTGCAAATAGTTTTATTTCCCTCGTTAAATTTGTTTATTAAACGAAATTTGTAATAAAAAGTTGCATTAGTCGAAATCGGCGAATAAAAACCGCGAGCATCAATGCCTGTCGAAATCAGATTTTCGTAAAAATTCACAAATAATTGTCTCGCACTGTTTGCCATTGAAATCATACCTGCTCCTGTTTTTTTCTCTGCCAAAACTTCCTCCTTATAATTGTCAGGTTTTTGAAAATGATATTTCACCAACAATTCCTGCATACTCAAAAGCTGCAAATCATTAGAATCGGGCAAATCTTTTTTCGAAATAAACGGCGGAAATTTCTTAGGAATCTCATTTAAACGCATTCCTCCTTTCGAATAAATGTTAGTCGAAAACGAATTTACAATTTCTAAATGCGTTTTGCGATTTTTTATTGCGTTGCGAATAATCGGATAAGCAGGATCCTCGCCTGCTTTGACAACAATTTCTGTGAGATTTACCTCTTCAGATTCCATTTTTAGCACTAAATTGGTTAATTTCTCGTTGCGGTTTAACTTTAACAATTTCTTTTTAAAACCAACATACTGAAAAACTAACTCAATTTCTGAAAATTCTTTGACAGAAATCGAAAATTCGCCCTTGATATTTGTGACCGTCCCGTTTGTTGTTCCGTTTATGTGAACGCTCGCATAAGGCAATGTTTCGCTTTGATTATCAAGCACTTTGCCTGAAATTTTAACTTTTTGCGAGAAAGAATCATTGAGAAATATCGCAAAAAAAAGAAGCAAAAATATTTTTTTCATTGAAAAATTTTTACTTTAAGACGAAATAATTGAGTAAAAAGTTACATTTGTCAGATTTTTTTAGAATCTGACAAATTTGAAAAAATTAATCTTCTGCTTGCGGCAAATCTGTTTGCGGAGGAATATACAACAAAATAACGGTTTGAATAGTGCGAAATTGTATTTTCGAGATAGTTATCTCATAATTCTCTATAACAATTTTTTCATTTAACTTCGGAATGCGGTTAAAATGATACAACAATAAACCTGAAAGGGTTGTATAATTTTCATTTATTGAAAAAGGATGCGGCAAATGTTCATTGATGTCAAGCAACGGCTGAATTGCCTGCACCACAAAAGTATTATTTTCCTTTTTCTCGACAATAAATTTTTCGTCATCGTCTTCATCTTGAATCTCGCCGACCAACTCTTCGAGAATGTCTTCAAGAGTAATTATTCCATGAGTGCCGCCGAACTCGTCAATAACAATTGCCAAATGTAAATGTTGTTTTTGAAATTCCGTTAAAACCTCGCTAATTCGTTTATTTTCAAAGACATAAAAAGCAGGATGAATTAAATTTTTTATGTTAAAACTCGGATTTTTGTAATATTCCTTGAAAACATCTTTTGCATAAACAATTCCGATAATATTATCCATCGAAACTTGATACATTGGAATCCGAGAATAGCCGTTTTCCAAAATTTTACCGATAATTTCTTTCGAAGACAAATCTACGTCAAGCGAAAAAATTTGTTGTCTCGGAATCATAATTTGTTTTGCCGTGTGGTCTGTAAAATCAAACGCATTTTTTATGATTTCATAATTTTCATTTTCAATAGCACCGCCTTCTTTGCTCTGCTCGACTAAGAGCCGCAACTCGTCAACGCTGTGAATCTCGTGTTTGCCGACAGGTTTTATTCCGATAAGATTTAAAAAAAGATTTGAAATAGAATTCATCAACCAAATAAACGGTCTAAAAATAACGAAAAACCAATACAACGGATAAGAAATAGTGAGAGTTGTTGTTTCTGCTTTGCGAATAGCGATGGATTTTGGGGCTAATTCTCCAAAAACAATGTGTAAAGTTGTAATTAAGAAGAAACCCACAGGAAATGAAATTGTATGTAACGTTTCTTGCGAGATAGAAATATCAAAAAATAAAAAACATTTTGCGATAATTTTTGCGACAACAGGTTCTCCAATCCAACCCAAACCAAGACTTGCAAATGTTATTCCTAATTGCGTTGCAGAAAGATAAGTATCTAAATGATTTATGATGTGTTCCGATTTTTTTGCTAATTTGTCGCCTTGTTCAGCCTTGAGATGAATCTGCGAGTACCGAACTTTTACTATCGAAAATTCAGCAGCAACAAAAAAACCATTTAATAAAACCAAAAAGAAAGTTAAAAATATATCAAAAGCCATTTTTTTTTTGAAAAAATTAGTAAAAAATTTCGGTGCAAAGATAAAAAATATTTTTTTTGAAAAAAAATATTTTTTTCTCACAAAACAAGTTTATTTTACATTTTTTATTATATTTTTGTTTTCGAAAATTTTAGGAAAAATATTTATGCGTAAAACTTTGAAAATCAAGCACATAGATAATGCGTCTGCATGTTTAGCGTCTGTTGCTGCGTATTATGGAAAACAAATTCCTGTCAATTATATTCACCGTTACATTTCTTCTGAAAATGCAAATATTCAGTCAGTCTTAGAGGCAGTTTCGTTTATACATTTTTCTGCCAAGGCATTAAAAATCGATATCTCGTCTTTGAGAAATATTCCGTTACCCCTTATTTTGCGGGTAAAAAAGAATGATTCGGAATATCATTTTGTCGTTTTATATAAAATTTCGAAGCGAAGAGCAACAATTATGGATTCTAAAATAGGCGATTTTTGCGAATTGAAAATTGAAAATTTAAAAAATATTTGGACTAACGAAGCAATTATGCTTGCACCCGATGAACCCATTAATTTAAAAAATGTTGCCCCGATGATGCGTCTTTTTGCGCTGTTAAAACCACACAAAAAAATGATTACTCAAGCCTTTCTCGGAGCAATGATTTTTAGTTTATTAGGTCTAACGCCGTCAATTTATCTCCAAAAAATTGTCGATTTTGTGTTAGTCGACCAAAATACAAATATGCTGAATTTATTGAGTCTTTGTATGATTGCCATAATGATTCTGAAATATTACGTTGGAATTTTAAAAAGTTTTCTCACATTAGGAATGAGTATGAAAATTGACATCATCTTAGTCTACGGATATTTTCGACATTTAATGCATTTGCCGCAAAAATATATCGACACAATCAAAATCGGCGATTTTACCGCTCGCTTTAACGATGCCTCAAAAGTCAGAAATTTTATTAGCAACAACTTTCAAGCAGTAATGGTTGATGTTTTGTTAATTATTGTTACGTTATTGCTGATGGGTTTATATTCGTGGAAAATGTTAGTCATTTTTTTGTGTGCAGTGCCGTTTTATTTTACGGTTTATTATTTCACAAATTATTTTTATAAAAAAGTTTTGCGAAAATTAATGGAGACAAATGCAGATTTGCAGTCTCAATTAGTCGAATCGTTAAATACTCACACAACAATAAAACGGTTCAATATTGAAAAGACGGTTGAGGAGAAAACGGAACAAAAAATCGTAAAAATGACTTATACGAAGGAATCGTATATAAAATTGGCAATTTATTCCAATAAATCGACAGAATTTATTTCGAATTTGGTTTCAATAACGATTCTTTGGTTGGGTTCGCACAGAATTATCTCGCAAGAAATGACTATCGGCGAGTTAATGTCGTTTTACACGCTTGTTGGTTACATTATTTTGCCGATAACAGAGTTGATAAAATTAAATGAACAGACGCAAGATGCCTTAATTGCTATTGACCGTTTGTATCAAATTTTGGATTTAGAAATAGAAACATCTGACGAGGATAAAATGAGTTTGTCAAGAGAAAATATCGGAGATATTCGATTTAAAAATGTCTGTTTTGGGTATGGTTCGCGTTTTCGAATTTTCAATAATCTCAATTTAACTATCAAAAAAGCCTCTTTAACGGCAATTGTTGGAGAAAGTGGGTCAGGAAAAACTACGCTGATGACGTTATTGCAAAATATTTACGAGATAAATTCAGGAAATATCGAAATCGGAGATTACGATTTAAAATACATTAAACGTTCAAGTTTGAGAAATATGGTGAGTGTTGTGCCGCAACGAACCGATTTATTTGTCGGAACATTAGTCGAAAACATTGCTGTCGGTGATTCGAATCCTGATATGTTGAGAATTATTGATATTTGTAAACGCTTGGGAATCAATGTGTTCATTGAAAAATTGCCTGATAGTTATTATTCTTTGTTAGGTGAACACGGAACAAGACTTTCGGGCGGCGAGAGTCAGAGAGTGGCAATTGCGAGAGCATTATATAAAAACGCAGAAATTTTTATTCTCGACGAAGCAACTTCTTCCTTAGACAGTCATTCTGAACAATATGTTCAACGTTGCATCGAATGGTTAAAAGAGAAGGGCAAAACGGTAATAATGATTACTCATCGACTTCACACAATGCAGCAGGCAGATAACATTATTGTTTTGCAAAACGGTGAGGTTTTGGAAACAGGAACGCACAACGAACTTTTAGAAAAGAAAAGTGCGTATGATGAATTGTGGAAAAATCAAATGTTTCAGGAAATTGCAGTTTAAGAGAAAATAAATTGAACTTAATAATGCGAGTTAAGAGTTGAAAATTATTAAAAAATTTTTTAACCGTTTTTCAAATTTATTTTTATCTTTGTCGCAAATTTTATATGAAAAAAATATTATTTTGTATGAAAAAAATATTATTTTGCGGAATGATTTTTCTTTTTTCAATTTCGATTTTTGCTCAAATAAATGTAAAAATTGAGAAAAATGAGTTCAAAATTCCTGAAAATGAAGAAAACTTCTCGCAAGCGTGGAAAAAAATCAAAGAAGGCGACAAGGAATATGTAAAATCTTTTACAGGCACTTACCTTCTTGCCCTTGAATGTTACCTCGAAGCCCAAAAATATAATTCAGATAATCCTGAATTGAATTATAAAATTGGTGTTTGTTATCTCTTGTCTCTGCAAAAAAGTAAATCGTTGGAATATTTTCGCAAATCTTTTCAACTGAAAAATGAAGTTGCCGCAGACATTCACCTAATGTTGGCTCGCGGCTATCATTGCAATTATCAATTTGATTCGGCAATTGTGGAATATCAAATTCATAAAACTGCGATTCCGTCAGAAAATATTGAGGAATTTAAACATATCGAGAAATATATTTCGGAATGCAAAATTGGAAAAGAGTTGGTTAAAACACCTGTTTCGGTGCGAATCGAAAATATTCAAGAGATAAATTCGGAATTTGCCGAATATTGCCCCTTAGTTTCTGCTGATGAGGAAATTATGATTTTCACTGCCCGCAAACACGACACGCAAGGAAAAGAAACCGACCCAATGGACAAGCAATTTTTCGAAGATATTTATATTTCGAAAAAAATGTCAAATAAAAAATGGAGTAAACCGTTAAATATTGGTGAACCGCTAAATACGCCGCAACATGACGCAACAGTCGGATTTTCGCCTAACGGTCAGGAAATGTTGATTTATTTCGAAGGCGATATTTTTATTAGTCGATTAAACGGCGAAAAATGGGTTGAACCCGAAATATTACCGCCAACTATCAACACTCAATATATCGAAAATTCTGCGTGTTTTTCTTTCGATGGCAATTCGATTTTTTTTGTTAGCAACAAGCCTGATTCCTCTTTTGGAGGAAAAGATATTTATATTTCTCGTAAAGATTCGACAGGAGATTGGTTGCCTGCCGAAAATCTCGGAAAAACCATCAACACAGAATATGATGAGGACGGCGTTTTTATGCATCCCGATGGGAAAACATTGTATTTCTCTTCAAAAGGACATAATTCGATGGGCGGTTATGACATTTTTGTTTCGCAATTAAAAAGCGATAACAGTTGGAGTGAACCGAAAAATTTAGGTTTTCCCGTCAATACGCCTGACGATGATGTTTATTTTGTTATGTCTGCCAACGGAAAACGAGGTTATTACGCCTCTTGCCGCGACGGCGGAAAAGGTTTTGCAGATATTTGGGTGATTCATTTTTTCCCTTCAGAAAAACCGCTATTTCGAAGCAACGAAGACAATTTAATTGCTTGTCAAACGAATCCTGTGAGTGAGATAACTGTCGAAAAAGCCGATGAATTCCGCAATGCACGACTAACAATTGTCAAAGGGAAAATCACAGATGTAAATTCTCTGAAACCCATAGAAGCAAATATTGAGATTGTTGATAATAAAAAAAATGTCATTGTCGCAACAACAAGGTCAAATAAAAAAACAGGCGAATTTTTAATTACGTTGCCTTCGGGGAAAAATTATGGCGTTTCTGTGAAAGCAGATAATTATTTGTTTCATTCTGAAAATTTTGATTTAGACTCAACAGCGGCTTTTCAGGAAATTACTAAAAATGTTCAGTTGAATAATTTTAAAGTTGGTGCGAAAATTATTTTGAAAAATATTTTTTTCGACACCGACAAGTTTGATTTATGTCCCGAATCGCATAGCGAGTTGACCAATTTATACAAACTTTTAACAGATTATCCGACTTTGAAAATTGAGATTTCGGGACACACAGACACGCAAGGAACGTATGAATGGAATAAAACGTTGTCTCAAAATCGGGCAAAAGCAGTAGTTAACTATTTGATTAGCAAAGGAATAAAAGAATCGAGGTTTACCTTTCGCGGTGTCTCGTATGACGAACCAATTTCAGATAACAAAACTGCACAAGGCAGACAATTAAACAGACGCGTGGAATTTAAAATTTTGTCGAAATAAAATTTTTTGAGAAAACATTGCCATCATTTTTAACGATGGCAACGTTTTTTTGACATTTCAATATTTTCTGCCGATTTTTTTGTCCAAAAGATAAATCATAACTTGCTGAGCTCCTTCGGTGGTATATTTGAACTTCCCAACCAAATTGGTTATCAACAAATTTACATCTCTTTTGATTCTTTCGTCATAATTATTGAAAATCGAAGTGTTATAATCAATAATTGCCCTTCGAAAATTCATATTTTCCGCATACGGTGCCAAGGAATTCTCTTTCAAATTGCGAGTATATTTCTCGAAAAGCATTTTAAATTGTTCCGTTTCGGTAATTTTCATTCCTTTGATGTTTGTTTCTTGAGCCAACGTTTTAGTAACATACTCTTTTTGATTATCTTTTCGAAACGCAACTCGCTGCGAATATAAACTTGTTGCACCGAGAAATATTGCTTCGAAGTTTTTCAAATAATCTTCTGTGATTTCGAGAGTGTCGCCGGTGTAAGAATTCAACTTTGTTTCGTTCAATTCAAAATTTATCGCAAAAAGATAATTTTGTATGTCGCGAGAAATTTGCTCTTCGTTGTAATAATAAATCGATTCCTTGACTTCCTGCACAATATTAAAATCGTACAAATCAACTAATGACTCAATAAAACCATTTGGGATGTCTTTTTCGAAATCTTTCTGTGTTTTGAAAAACTCAACAACCATATTCATCGAGATTAATTTGTCAGTTTTTGAGTATTTCGCATAAAATTCATTGAAAATATTCAACGATTTTCTGCCTGAAAAACCTTTTCTGCCTTCCGATTCGGAATTGTCGATGACTTTTTTGCGAGTTTCCTTGTCGAAACGCTTAGAATCTTCTTCTGTCAAGTAAGTCGGAATTCTGCCTGCGTATAAATCCATTTTTAAGAGAAACAAATTTTTATCAATATATTTTGTGTATTGATACGGATTAATCAACCATTTTGTGATAGAAGGCGATTCCATTTCCAAGCGTGTCGAGATAATAATTTTTGCAAAATTGTCTAAAACGCGCGGCAAAAACTTTTTCGAAATATTTTTCCCAAATTTATTGACATAAATCGAAACTTCGGTGTTAAAATCCAAAATGTACGGAACATTGACCGTTGTGATTCTGTCTTGAAAAGACTTAACATTCTCGTAATGATGCTTATCCTCAGGGTTCACTAAACCAACGAACATCGTTTTTATGCGTTCTTCGATTGAACCAACTTTGTGAATTCCATCGCTAATAATTCCGTGCAGACTCATAAGTCGTTGAATATTATGCTCTTTGATGTCCATAAGGGCAAGAATTCCGTTGTTGGTTTTTGCCAAATAAGAGTGAACAAACTTAATTTCATCGTTATTGAACAGCGAATTTAAACTTTCCTGAATCACAGGATTTGACATTGGTCCTTCGTAAAGTGGGTCGCCGGGATTAAAAATACTTATTCCTTCGCCGAATTGACGGTTAAATGTTGCCACGCGGGCGTAAACCATTTCGAAAACTGCCATTGGGTCGCCCAAAATATCAAGCAAAAGCGAAAACAACGAACTGCAAATCGAACACGGAATATCTTTCAAAACCCATTTGTATTGTTCCGAGTTAAACAATTCCTCTTTAAAATCGTTGTCAGGAATCAGTTGGTTTAAAAATTCTTTTCGATAATTGACAGGAATCAACAAAATTGGGTGGTCGTGATTTGGACAGGAGAACTCAAGTTTATTGGAAGTTTTTCGCTGCAAAAAATCTTTTGAAACAGATTTTAAAACTTTTTCAAACAATTTTTTTTCAACAATTTTTTCCGTATCAAGCACCCAACGAATTTTATACATTTTTCCTTCTGCTTTATTTTTGGAATATTCCTCCAAATGTTGCAGCAAATTATTTAAAAACGTACTTTTCCCGCTTCCTGGCGGTCCTTCGAAGAGATAAATTCGATTATTTTGTACTCCTTCTCTGAAAGCAGAGATTAATTTCATAAATCTGTTCGCAAAAAGTCTGTCGGCGAAAAACGGATTATCGCACCCTTCGATGAACAATTTCGAAGTGTTGTATGCCATGAAACCGATACTTTGCCCCGTGTCGGGATATTCGTCCTCACCTTGCGGCACATAATGATGCACCATATCATAAAAAAGTTGAAAAATATCTCGCAAAACTAAACGCGGATTATCAGCAGTGAGTTTGAGAAACTCTGTGAACGGAATAGAAAGATTTAATTCTCTATCTCGAATATGCCGACTAAGATTTTTTAAAATTTCCATAATTTTCAAAAATTTAGTTACAAATATAAGAATTTTTTTTGAGAAATAAAAAAATTCCACAAAAAATTTTTTATCTTTGCGAAAAAATATTTCTATGGAGAAAAAAAATGTTTTCACCGAAGAATTGCAGAAATTAAAGGAATATATAAAAATCGAAGGCAACGAAGACGCAAAACGTCCACTTTTATATCCGTTGTTTAAAAAACTTTTTGGCAATAAAGTTAAAGTTGAATCAGAAGCTTGCGGTGCAGACGTTTATGTCGAAGGACAAATTGTTGTCGAGGCAAAAACCAATTTTGAAAATTGGGTCGAAGGTTTTTATCAAGCCCTTCATTATCACCGCCGTTTTGGGCTGAATTATTCCGTAATGGTTGTTATCGCAACGCGTTTTGTGGGGGTTTGGAAAGTGAATCAACTGCCCGAAGAGGCTGTAAAGTTTTCGTATCTTGCCGAGGCGTATGTTGCTCCGAATAAAATTGGGAAGGAAAATGCCAAAAAAACTTCGGCTGCGCTAAAAGTCGAAATACAAAAATCTGCCATTTATTGGCTCGAACCCAATGATTTTAACGGCAGTTTTTTCAAAGGTGAAGGGAAAAGTCTCGAATACGAAATGTTCGAAATTTTAAATATTTTGAGAAATGTCGATTCAGAAAGACTGCAAATTAATACGCATAATTTTATTCAGTCGATTGAATATTTCAAGCAATTCTTTGAAAATCCGATAGATGCGTTGCATTGTTTTTACGCAATGGTCGCATATTGGGACATAACAAGCGTTGTTAGCACCAACGAATATATCGAAAACTGTTATTTTCTTGTTGGTTTTAAAGGGCATAAAGTCAGCGAGCCAATTTCTGTTAACCCGAAATATTTTCCTGAATTGAAAAAATATGTCGAAAATCATTATATTTTTACCAATGCAGGTTCAGGTTTGTCGGCAGATTATTATTTCAGTCGTTTTGATGAGGCACTCGCAGCGATTTCTCCCGCACATAACAAGCAACACGGCATCTTTTTCACGAATAATTATTTGGCAAAATTTGCGTTGTGGTTTTCGCAACAAAAAATTTCGAGTCGAATTGGTGATAATTATATCGTTTTTGACCCCGCCGCGGGTTCAGGAAATCTTGTCGCAAATTGGAAAATGGAATTAAAACATAAAATTGTTTCTGAATTGCAATATGATTTGTTGCGAACCGTCGAAAGACGAATGCGAATTGACCCATATCATCAAAAAACGGGTTTCACAATTATTCCCAAAACTTCGGAACGAAAAGGTTTAAATTTTATTGACAAAACCGCAACCGATTATATCGCCATTATTCAGAAGGAATTGAACGAAAAAAACATTTCTGTTGACAAACCGTTTGCGTTTTTGCTGAATCCGCCGTATAAAAATACTGACGAAAACGAAATTAAAC
>DYQK01000069.1:0-10314 GCA_020719385.1 Rikenella microfusus
AAATTTGTCATGGAATAAAATTTTCGATATTTGTAAAAAATGAGTAATGTTTAATCTCTCAATTAAACATTACTCAAAAAGTTTAATGAGTGGTTAAAGGGAAAGGTTTCATCATTTCGTTCACCTTATTTTTAACTTTTGCGAGAACATCGTCTTTGTCAATGTTCGAAATTACTTCGTCAATAAAATCTACGATGGTTAAAATTTCGTTTTCTTTGATTCCTCTCGTGGTTATTGCTGGTGTTCCGAGACGAATTCCTGATGTTTGAAACGGCGAACGGCTATCATAAGGCACCATATTTTTATTGATCGTAATATCTGCACGAACTAACGCATTTTCAACTTGTTTGCCCGTAATTTCAGGAAATTTTGTACGCAAATCTACCAACATTGAGTGATTATCTGTTCCTCCCGAAACAACTTTGTAACCCTTTGATAATAAAGCACTTGCCATCGTTCTTGCGTTTTTCATTACCTGAATTTGATAAAGTTTAAACTCATCTGTTAATGCTTCACCAAAAGCAACAGCCTTCGCAGCGATTACGTGTTCCAACGGTCCGCCTTGCATTCCAGGAAAAACTGCGAAATCAAGCAATTCTGACATCATTTTTAATTGTCCTTTCGGATTTTTCTTGCCAAAAGGATTCTCAAAATCTTGCTGCATAATAATTATCCCTCCTCGCGGACCGCGAAGCGTTTTGTGCGTTGTCGAGGTAAGAATGTGGCAATGCGGAAAAGGATTATTTAACAACCCTTTTGCAATCATTCCTGCAGGATGTGCAATGTCAAACATCAATAATGCACCTACTTTGTCGGCAATTGCCCGCATTCTTGCGTAATCCCAATCTCTTGAATACGCCGATGCTCCACCAATGATTAATTTGGGTTTCTCTGCGAGGGCAATTTCCTCCATTTTGTCGTAATTAACTCTACCTGTTTTTTCATCAACGCCGTAAGCAATTGGATGATACAAAATTCCTGAATAATTGACAGGTGAACCGTGTGTTAGGTGTCCGCCGTGTGCGAGGTCGAGTCCGAGAAATTTGTCGCCGGGGTTCAATATCGCAAGCATAACAGCCGCATTGGCACTTGCTCCGCTGTGCGGCTGAACATTTGCCCACGTTGCTCCGAATAATTGTTTTAAACGGTCAATAGCAACTTGTTCAGATTGGTCTACAACCTCGCAACCGCCGTAATATCGCTTGCCAGGGTAACCTTCCGCATATTTGTTATTCATTGGGTTTCCCAAAGCCTCAAGAACTTGTTTACTCACAAAATTTTCAGAAGCAATTAACTCAATTCCGTGAAGTTGACGGTGATATTCTTTTTCAATTAAATCAAAAATGACAGTGTCTCTTTGCATAAAATCAAATTTTGAAAAATTATTTGTGCAAAAATAATGAATTTTATTTTCTTTTGCAAAATTTTTTTCGTTTTTTTATAATTTTTTTTTACTTTTGCCCTGAAATTTTTTTTTCAACAATTTTTATGGGAAAAGTGAAGTTAAAACATTTTGCCGAGATGAAGCATTTCTCTAATATTATTGAACCTTCGATATTGGAAGTGCTTAATAATCAACACATTCTCTGTGGAAAATGGAACAAAGAAATTTTTAAAAACAAAAACCCAATTACTATTGAGTTAGGTTGCGGCAAAGGCGAATACACAATTTCGCTCGCAAAGAAATTTTCGAATCGCAATTTTATCGGGATGGATATGAAAGGCGCGCGGCTTTGGCGAGGCTGCAAAACCGCATTAAACGAAGGTTTAACGAATACTTTTTTTATTCGCAGTCACATCGACTTTCTGAAATCTTTTTTTGTGGAAAACGAAATCTCTGAAATTTGGGTTACTTTCCCCGACCCGCACAAAGAAAAACCCAAAAAAAGACTCACTTCATCGAAATTTTTAAATTTGTACAAAGAAATTTTAACTCCAAATGGAATTATTAATTTGAAAACAGATAATTTCGATTTATACGAATATTCTTATAACATTGCGAAAATCAATGACTTAAAAATTCTTGACGCAACAACAGATTTATATCAAACTCATTTGGGCAATGAAATTTTGTCAATTCGTACTTTTTACGAAAATCAATTTCTTGAACAAAATAAAAAAATTTGTTATCTCGCTTTTGAACTCTCGAAAAATAAAATTTTTGTCGAACCTTAATTTTTTGAAAAATGGATTTAGAATTGTTACCGATTATTATCTCTAAATTTTTGCAAGAACTCGGTTTTTCGGGCAAATTACTCGTCCAACTGCAAGTTTTAGCAATGTTATTGATAATTTTTCTCATTTGTGTTGTCATTAATTTTTTGACAAAAAAAATTCTCATCCGAATTATTGGGGCAATGATTCGTTTTACAAATACGAGATATGACGACATTCTTTATGAAAAAAAAGTTTTTCACTCACTTTCGCACATTTTCCCTGCCATTTTTATTTACAATTCGATAGATTTGGTTTTTCGAAACCCAAAAACGATTCATATTTTTCAGGCACTATGTCTAATTTATTTGATTACGGCAGTCTGGTTTGGGATAAATTCGTTTTTGAACGCAATGAAAACCATTTTTCAGAAACAACTTTTTCAATACAGCCATTTTCCGATTCATAGTTTTATTCAAATTGTGAAGGTAATTTTTTTCATTATTGGGGCAGTTTTTATGTTGTCGGTGATTTTTGATAGATCGCCCGCAACTCTTTTGACAGGATTAGGTGCTTTTACAGCGGTTTTGATATTGGTTTTCAAAGATACGATTCTCGGTTTTGTCGCAACAATTCAGTTAGCACTCAATAAAATGGTGAAAATCGGCGACCATATCTCGATTCCACACAAAAACGCAGACGGCAAAGTGCTTGATATTTCAATAACAACCGTGAAAATTCAAAATTGGGACGCATCAACATTATATATTCCGACTTATTCCTTAGTTTCAGACACTTTTCGAAATTGGACCATCGAGTGCGAGACAAATAAACAAAAAATCCGCCGTGCTTTTGGAATTGACGTCTCTTCGGTGAAATTTTGCTCTACCGAATTGCTCCGCAGATTAAAAGAAAATAAATTTCTCGCAAATTTTTTGCAGGAAAATGCAGAAAAACGTTTCTCTAACTTGGAATTGTATAAAAAATTTCTCACAAATTTTTTGAAAGAAAATTTTGCGATTTACAAAAATTTTACTATCAAAGAATTGCAGTCTTCGGGCAAAGATATTTTGATGGAAATTTTTGCTATTGTCAATGAAAACCAAATTACTGAAATTCAAAAAATAAATATTGAGTTATTTGAGAATTTTTTTGCCGCGGCAAACGAATTTGAGTTAAAAATTATCTAAAAAATTCTGTCAAGTTTTTCGAAATTTAACAGAATTAAAAAATATTTTTAATTATTTCTCAACAACGCACTCCGACAACTAAAATATCATCGACCTGGTCTTCGTCTCCTCTCCAATTTTCGATGGTTTCGTTCAACATTTCGCGTTGTTTTTCCATAGAATTTTCAGAAATATCGGTCAATAATTGTTTAAAATTTTTACTCATAAACTTTTTTCGAGCATTTCCTCCGACTTGGTCGGCAAAACCATCCGAGAAAGCATAAACTGCATCACCGTTTTGAAACGAGAATTCATTTTTCGTAAACATTTTATCCTCAATAACGTGAACACCGATGGGCATTTTATCAGGTTTTAACTCAATAAGTTCCTTATTTCGAACAATATAAATCGGATTATTTGCTCCTGCATACTCAAGTGTTTGCGTTTCGCGGTCAAAAATGACAACAACCATATCCATTCCATCTTTTGCTTCATTGCTTTTTCCTGTTTGTCGCAAAGATTTTTTTACAGCGTCTCGCATTTCGTTGAGAATTTCATTGACAGAAATATTTTTATTATGTCCGACCACTTGATTTAACAACGAAATTCCCAACATTGACATAAAAGCACCCGGAACGCCGTGTCCCGTGCAGTCAGCAACTGCCAAAATAGTTTTATTTTCGATTTGCGTCAACCAATAATAATCGCCGCTAACAATATTTCGAGGTTTAAACAAAATAAAATGTTCGGGCAAAAGACTTTTTATTAAATCCATCGGCGGAAGAACGGCATTTTGAATGCGTCGTGCGTATTGAATGCTGTCAGTTAATGATTTTTTTTGCTTCGAAATTCGTTCTTTCTGCTCAGAAACGAGTTGATGTTGTTGCAAAAGTTCATTTAAACGTTTTTCGTACAAATTAATGGTAAAATGTCTCCAAGAAGAATATTTTGCCATCCAAGGTTCGGCTTTCTCTCGCGGAATCAAAATGGTTGTTACGTCTTCGTTTGCAATTCCGATGGTTTTTGTCAAACTTTCCTGCATTACGGCGGTAACTGTAAGAATACAACTTTGAATTGGTTCAATGTTGTAAATAAAAATTTCGTTTCCGTTTTCGTCAAAACGCACTGAACGCACCGAACCTTTCACAACTATCGGAATAAATTGTGCTTGCGAGCCAATTTCGCCTAAAACCGTACCCACCGCACTTTCGACGATGAAAGGATTGTCCAAAATTTCGTCAACCAATTCGGGTTCAAAAATATTTAACAATTGTTTTCTGATTTGCAAAGTTTCCATAGAAAAAAAATTTATTTTGAAATTTGCTGCAAATGTAATATATTTGTGCTGAAAATAAAAGTAGTCATAAATTTGTTTCTTAGTATGAAAATTTAGACTGTTGTTAATTATCAAGTGTTTAGAAATGAAAAAAAATTTAAAAAAAATTGAACCAAGCAGTTGTCCCGTCACTTTTTGCCTTAGATTAGTCGGCGGCAAGTGGAAAATTTTAATTATTCATCTCATTTTGAACGGAATAAATCGTTTTGGGAAATTGCAAAGATTTATCGTTGGCATTAGCAAACAAATGTTGACAAATCAGTTGCGTGAATTGGAACGCGACGGGATTTTAGAGCGAAAAATTTATGCGGAAATTCCGCCGCATGTGGAATATTTTCTCACCGATTTAGGAAAAAGTTTAATTCCAATTATCGAAAAAATGAAAGAATGGGGTGAAAATCATAAAAATTGTTAAATTTTTATAAAAGAATATAAAAATGAAACAACGAAGTCGAAATTGTTAATAATTGTTAAAAAAATGTTGTAATCTTTGAGTTTGTTGCCTTTTTTAATAATTTTTTCGTTTACGAAAATGAAAAGTTTCCATCGCAAACGCAATAAAAAAAATTTTTTTGTGTTTGGAAAAATAATTTCTTGACAAGTTTTTTTCACATCATAAAAATATCGAATATTTACAAATTGTTGGTCGTTTCTTGTGCTGGCACTTTGCGAGTGCTTGCGATAAAAAGCAGTTAGCGTATCAAAACCATATAATTTTGTGCCTTCGAGAGTCGTTTTGAGGAAAAAAGGAAAATCTTCGATGAAAAAATTTTCATCAAAACCGTTTTTTCGCAAGAGAAAATCTCGTAAAATAAACGAAGTCGGCGTGGAAATTTGCCATTGCACACATAAATCGAGAAATTGTTGCTTCGCAGTTTTTTGATAAAATTTTTTGTTAAAAAATTCTGTTCCAAAAAGAGTTTTTGAGTCGAAAATAAACATTTTTGAGAAAATAATCTCTGCTTCAGGATTTTTTTCGGCAAATTCAACGTTATTTTTGATACAATTTTTTTCTAAAATATCGTCAGCAGCAATAAATTTCACCCATTTTCCGTTCGCTGCAAACAAGCCGCGATTTGCATTTCTCGAAATGCCCGTGTTTTTTTCAGACGAGATAATTTCGATTTTCGCAAAACGTTTAAAATGTTCGTTGCACCATTTTTTTGCAATTTCAAGAGTATTATCTGTTGAAGAATCATCTGAAATAATTAATTCAATATTCTTAAACGTTTGATTTTCAATACTTTGCAGCGTTTCAAGAATAAACTTTTCTGAATTGTACGAGATAACAATTATCGAGACAAGATTATTTTCCATAGAACAAAATTTTTCGAAAAACAAAAATCATTACACAAAAATACAAAAAATAATTTAAACAAAACGCAAGGGCTGTTCCTTGAATTCCGTATGCGTTTGTAAATAAAAAAGTGAGAAAATAATACGAAATTCCAAAGAAAATTTCGGTAAAAATAAACATTTTTACCATGTTCTTAGCAAGCATTAAAAAAGAAAGAATCCAACTTGAGAGTTTAAAAATATTTCCGATTAAATGAAACAGGAATAAATCTTGCATCGGGAGAAATGTTGGGGAAAAAAGTACTTCAATAACAAAATTTTTTGTTAAAAAAATTAAAAAATTGCTAATAATTAATATTGGAATTAAGAGAAAATAAGTATTTTTAACTTCTGTATGTAATTCTTTAACAGTTTTTAACTCGACTAATTTGGGTAAATAATAAATTCCGAGTGTTGCTGTGAATAAATAAACGTATAAATCGCAAATTCTAATTATTCCGTCCCAAAAACCTACTTCGGTGAGAGGAAATTGAGAAATTAACAGATTTCTGACTAAAAATTGTACAAAATATGCGGAAAAAATAGAGACAAAAGTCATCAACGAATATTTTAACAAATTGATAAGTGTTTGTTTATCAAGAAGTTGAAAGAAATTTTTTGAGAAAAAACGCAGAAATTTCACTTTGTAGATTGTGAGCAGAAAGATGAAAATTTGACTAATAATTATTCCCAAAAAAGCACCAGATATTTGATATTGAAAAATAAAAATTGTTGAACAAATTAACCCAATTATTGATGATAAAACGTTAATTATCAAAATGTTACGGAATTCTTTGTAACCGTTTATCACGGCGAGAAAAAATGTGTTGAGGGAAAAGAAAAAAATTGTTGTTGAGAGTAAAATCATTATTGAGTGATATTCTTGCGAGAGTAAAATTTTTTCTGCAAAAAAATTTTTCCCAATCAAAAGAGTTAAAAAAACTAAAAAAGATGCAAAAAAAACTAAAAATATTCCGTTGTGAATATATTTTTTTTGAAAATTTGAGTTTTCTTGATTTTCAGCAATATATTTTGTTATTCCTGTGCTGATTCCTGCGGTTGCAAAGGCGAGAATGATGTTTGTAAAATTCTGAAATTGCCCCAAAAGTGCGACTCCCGTAGGACCAAGATAAATTGCAACAATTTTATTTGTGAGCAAAACTGCGACAATTCTTATTATTTGAGCGAAAAGATTTTCAGAAATAATTCGAAATTTTTGATTTTTCATAGAAAAAATTTTGTAAAATTAAAAAAAAATAATATTTTTGTAATAAATTTTTTTAATAAAATGAAATTTTTATGTTACCTGAATTGTCAAAATTTAAGCACAAAACGATGATTTCTGTGCGATACAGCGATTTAGACACTTTGCAGCACGTCAATAATTCGCGATATTTGTCCTATTTGGAGGAAGCACGTTTGGATTATTGCTTTGAAGTGTTAAATATTTCGCGGAATACTTCAGAAATTGGGTCAATTGTGGCTCGCGTTGAGATTTCTTATCACGCTCCGATTGTTTTTAGCGATAAAGTTGAGTTGTATACGCGTTGCAGCAAAATAGGGAATAAAAGTGTGGAATTTGAAACTTTTGTAGTGAAAATTCCGTTCGGCGAGGATGTGCAGATAATTGCGGCAAAAAGCGTTACAACAATAGTTTCTTACGATTTTAAGGCGGGAAAAAGTATCGCAAATTTGCCTGAGTTGATGCAAAAAATTCGCAATTTTGAGGAGAATCCGAGTTTATAAAAAAAGTTTGCCCTGTCGAGAAATATTTTTCGATGGGGTTTTAATGAAAAAATTGTTAAAATGAAACCTGAAATTTTTCAAATTCTCGACCTTGTGAAGCAACAACAAAACAGAGATTTTTTTATGTACAGCGAAACGTTGCTTGAGAAACAAATTTTATCTCGTATTAACGAGACGAGGACGCAGGATTTTCTAAATTATTTTGAATTTTTGAAAAAAAATGTTAAAGAAATTGAAAATTTCATAAATGCTTTAACAATAAATTTTAGTCGTTTTTTTCGAAATTCGTTTACTTTTGAGTATTTGGGGAAGGTGATTTTGCCGCAAATTATTTCACAGAAAGTGTCGAGTCAAAGTTTTGTTTCGGTTTTGCGAATCTGGTCGGCAGGTTGTTCTTACGGCGAGGAGCCTTATTCTGTCGCCATTTTAGTGAAGGAATTTTTCGAGAAAAATCCGAAATTGCAAATTCCTGTACAAATTTTTGCCACCGATATCAACGACAATGTGATTCAAAAAGCATTGAAAGGCGAATATTCGCTTGATTCTATTGCGAATGTAAAATATTATTTACTTTCAAAATATTTTTCGCAAAAAAATGGAGTGTTTAAAATTAATCAAAGTATAAAAGATATGGTTAAATTTTCGATTTTTGACATAACAGACAAGGAGCAAAATGTTCCTATTGACTGTGAGCAGGGCGAATTTGATATGATTTTGTGCAGAAATGTAATTATTTATTTCAACCCGCAATATTTGTCGTTTATTTTTGACCGTCTGCACAAAGCATTAGATGACAAAGGTTTTTTAATTTTGGGCAGCACGGAATGTCCCGATTTAAGTTTTCGCAATAAATATTTCAAGGAAAATAGCCATCTTTGTAAGGTTTATCAAAAAATGTTTCCTTTTACGAATAATTTATGAAAGACTCAATACGTTATAAATTAACTATTTCGGTACTTTTTATCACAATTATTCCGATGTTTTTAGCACTTGGTCTTTTTTATTTTCAACGAATTGAAGCATTAAAATTGCAGACTTTCGAGAAATTAACGATGGTGCGCGATTTAAAAAGTCTTCAAATAGATTATTGGTTTGACGAATGTTGGGGCAGTTTAAATATTTTAACGCAGGTAAAAAGTTTGCGAGATTTGTCGTCTCTTTTCGAAAATTTAGAGGAAAGAAAAAATTATCTTTCACAAATTCACAGTGCGGAGCAGGTTTTTCAAGATTTTGTACACAATTATTCGTCTTTTTATGAGATTTCTCTTGTAGATATTAAGACAAAAGATATTGTTGTTTCCTCAAATTTCGAGAGTATTGGTTATAATTACTCGAATTCTTCGATTCCCAATAAATTGTTGACAGATAAAAAGCGTCAGGTGAGTGAGATTTTTTATTCTGTACGTTTAAAAAAACCTGTTATAATATTTTCTGCACCGATTTATTCGTTTTCAAAAGATGAAAAACCTTTTGCGATGTTGTTTATTCATATAGATTTAGAGAATTCTTTGTATTCGTTGTTAAAAAATCGGACGGGTTTAGGGAAAACAGGCGAAACTTTTATTGTTAGTCGCGAGGCTGTTGCGTTGAGTGAGTTGCGTTGGCGGGAAAATGCACCTTTGCAGTTGCGAATTTCTGCTGAGGCTTCACAAAATGCTTCGAAAGGGTTGGAAGGAATCATTGAGTCGAGGGATTATCGCAATGAAAAAGTGCTTGCGGCATATTCTTTTATCTATAAAATGGGTTGTGGCATTGTGGCAAAGCAAGACAAAAGTGAGATTCAAGAATTTTTTAACAAATTATTATTCGAGATTGTTGTTATTTTTATTGTTTCTGTTGCGATAATTGTTTTTATCACAAAAATTTGGGCAGACAAAATGATGAAGCCGTTAAAATCTATCACAGGAATCACGAAAGAGATGCAGGAGGGGAATTTTTTAGTGCGAAATAAAGTTTCTTCGAAGGATGAATTTGGAATGTTAGCCGAGGCATTCAATAAAATGGCGGATTCTATTTACGAACAAATGAGTATTCAGAAGATTGAGTCGGAGATTTCAACTATTATTATTAATACGAATAATTTAGACGATTTTCGCAAACTGATTTTTGAGAAATTAATGAATATTACCGATTCGCGGGTTGGTGCATATTTCGTTTTGAATGAGAATATTTATGAATTACGTCATTCTGTTGGGATAAAAAATGATTTTCCTTTGACTTTTCAAGAGAATATTTTTGAGAGAATTTGCGGCAAAACGGTTAGCACAAAAAATATTACGTATTTTACACTTTCACAGAATGACTCAATGTTTGTTTTTAAAACTTTTTTGGGAGAAATTTTGCCCAAAGAAGCGATGGTTATTCCTTTTTTGGCAGAAAATTTACCAAAAGGTTTAATTATGCTTGCCTCTTTGAACGAATATTCGGTGCATACGAAAAATATTTTGTCGAAAACTTTAACGTGGATAAATACGGCTTTTTCAAATTTGTACACAAGCGAGGAGGCAAAAATGTTGAACGAGAAATTAAAATCGAAAAATGAACAACTAAATAATCAAAAAGAAATTTTGCAAA
>DYQK01000069.1:10414-17835 GCA_020719385.1 Rikenella microfusus
GAGAAATTAAAATCGAAAAATGAACAACTAAATAATCAAAAAGAAATTTTGCAAATTCAGACTCAGCTTTTTCAAGAGCAGACCGAGAAATTGCAGTTTCAACAAATCGAGTTAGTAAGTCAAAATCGCGAACTTGAGATTCAGCGAGTGCAAATCGAAGAGGCAAACAAATTGAAAAGCGAGTTTCTCACCAATATGAGTCACGAGTTGCGAACGCCGTTAAATTCGATTATTGCTTTGACGAGAGTTTTAGAATTGCAGACAAAAGAAAAACTTTCAGACGAGGAAGTGAAATATTTGCAAATTATTGACAAAAATAGTAAAGAATTGTTGCGTTTAATTAACGATATTCTTGATTTGTCGAAAATTGAAGCGGGGAAAATGGAATATTACATTCAGCCGACAGATATAAAAATGATTTTGAACGGGATTATTGAGGGTTTAACGCCGCTTGCCGATGAGAAACATTTGTCTTTGTACCTTGAAGTACCAGAAAATATTCCGAATTTTGAGACCGACCCAATGAAGTTGCAGACAATTTTGCGAAATATTATTAGCAACGGCGTGAAATTTACTCAAACGGGTTATGTTAAAACGGTGGTGAATGTTGAAAATCAAGAGATTAGAATAAAAGTCATTGACACAGGAATCGGTATTTCTGAAAAATCAATTCCTTATATTTTCGATGAATTTCGTCAAGGCGATGGTTCTTATTCTCGGCGTTTTGAGGGAACGGGTTTAGGGTTGGCAATTGTGAAAAAGTTGGTCGCTGCTTTGAATGGCACCGTTGAGGTGAAAAGCAAAATTAATGCTGGAAGTATTTTTACCTTAACTTTTCCCTTAATTTATAAGAAATAATTTTAATTTTTTAATATGGAAACGTTCTACGAAAGCAAGTTTTTAACCATTTCTTACATTCCTTCGGGAGATAGAATCGAAGTGGTTTGGACAAAAGAGAGCAGTTTTATGCGTGATGAGAATTTTAAAGTCGAAATTTCACAAGTTGCTGCTGCAACCGAGAAATATCGACAAAAAAATATTTTGGCAGATACCTTAAATTTTGGTTACGCAGTTTCGCCTGAAGTTCAAATTTGGCACGATGCTAACATTATTCCGCGATATGTTGCGGTAGGTCTGAAAAAAGTTGCGTTTATCATTCCGACAGATTTGCTCTCGCACCTTGGTTTGGAGCAAACAATGGACGAAAATCAGGCAACACAAATCATTACTCATTATTACGGCACTCGCAAAGAGGCAATTCAGTGGTTAAATTCTTAACAAAAACAAAAATTTCTCAAGATATTAGCAAAATTTTGAGAAATTTTTATTAAAATTTTTTCAAAAAATATGCAATTAATTTCTTATGACAAAGACTCTGCGGAGTTAAGGAATTTTGACAAAATTGATGATGTTCTTTCGTCCATCGAAGCGGAAAAATTTAATTGGTTGAATATCACACACTTACCTTCTGCAGAGATAGTTGGTTTTATTTGCAAACATTTTAACATTCACAGTTTGTGGTTAGAGGATATTTTGCATCTGGAGCAAAGACCCAAAATGGAAGAGACAGAGGAAACTATTTTATTTGTAATTAACGAATTGAATATCAATGAGTTAAATAAACAAATTCGCAAAGAACACATAAGTATTTTGGTTGGAAAAAATTTTGTAATGACTTTTCAACAAGAAGGCGAAGACCTTTTTAAATCAATAAGTAAAAATATTCTCTCCGACAAGGGCAAACTTCGCAGCAAAAAATCAGATTATTTGCTTTACCTACAAATTGACACCGTTGTTGATAATTATTTTGAAGTTATTGAGTATTTGCGGGAAAAAATTGAGATATTAGAAGACGAACTCATTGATAATAAGAAGGTTAACGCAATCAACGAGATACATTCTTTGAAAAAAGAAATGAATTTTATACATAAATCGTTATTTCCGCTGCGACAAGCAATCTTTGATTTACAAAATCTTGAACATCATCTCATACACGACTCTAACTCTGTCTATTTCAATGACTTAGCCGACCATATTGAACATTTAATTACACTTTTCGATTCTTTTCGAGAAATGTTGACAAGTCTTATCGATTTAAACGCCTCGAATATCAGCAACCGAATGAACAACGTAATGAAAACTTTGACCGTCATTTCTACGATTTTTATCCCGCTAACTTTTTTGGCAGGCGTCTACGGAATGAATTTTAAATATATGCCTGAACTCGAATCGCCCTACGCATATCCGATTTTGTGGTCAATAATGCTTATTATCGCATCAACTTCGTTGATTTATATGAAACGAAAAAAATGGTTTTAACTCAAAATTTATTTTTTATTCCTTCTCGAAAAATCTCGAAAAGGAATAATTTTTTTCGAAAAAAATTATATATTTTTAACATAAAAGTTTCTCGAAAACTTTTAATTTTGCAATTTAATTTTTTCAATAAATTTTTCACAAAAAAATGAATTATTTTTCAATGAAATCGCTTATTTTAATAGCAGGACTCTTAATGAGTATTTGCTCTTGCATGTCTAACTCGACTAACAATTCGACAAAAGACAGCACCAACATCGCAACGAAAGACTCTAATGCGGTAACAAAAAAAGTGTTAAAACCACAGAAACTTGACACGCTCGCCAACGCTCTCGCCCAATTTTTGGCAGGTTTTCCCACAGACACCTTCGCCGCCTTGCAAAAAAAACCTTTTTACGCAAGACATCTCAAACAGATAGAGAAAGCATGGGAAACTACGGAAAAAGAAGACCTAAAACCCATCGCTCAATGGATCGCTGACGCAAAAGTGACCAACTCCAATGACTCAATAACGATTTTTTACCCCTTCAGCGGTCCCGATTTTCTGTATGTCAATAGTTTTTTCCCGTATGCAAAAAATTACGTTATGGTCGGACTCGAAAATGCGGGTACTTTACCGAAGATTAAGAATTTAAAAGACACTGTCATCGCAAGTTACCTTGACAATTTGCGTTCTTCTTTGCGATATATCAACAATGTTGGTTATTTTGTCACCAGTCATATGATGAACGATTTTGCGAAACATCAACTCGACGGTGCAACGCATCTACTTTTGTTTTATTTGGCTCGAACAAATCACGAAATAGCTGCGTTTAATCCTATTTTTGTCGATAAAAACGGAAATATTCAGAAACGAAATGATTTTAAAAAAATACCGAATCTTGCTAACGGAATCGAAATTCAGTTTCGAAAAAAAGGAACAGATGTTGAGAAAACTTTGTATTATTTCCCTTTCGATTTGGCAAATGCGAATCTGACGAATCATCCCGAATTTTTCGATTTTGTTGACAACATTGGACGAAAATTTGGATACGTAAAATCGGCTTCTTACCTGATGCACAACGAAGGTTTTAAAGTTATCCGAGAATTTTTTATGAATAATTGCGTTACAATTTTGCAAGACGACACAGGAATTCCTTTCAAAATGTTCAAGAAAAGTAAGTTTCAATTAACTCTTTTTGGAACTTATACGAAAACAATATCTGATTTTCCCTGGTGTTTGCAGAAAGATTTGAAAGAAGCAGTTGCGAAAGAAGCGAAAACACTTCCATTTTTGATTGGTTATAATTCTTGGCACAAAGAAACGGTTTTGTTTTTGGCAAAAGACACGGCATATTATCATTTGAAGGCTTTGCCGAAAGATTCTTTAACGAAAAATTTGGTTTTCAAAGTACAAATTATGTCGTCGCCGCAAAAGTTGGCTCAAAATAATCCGAAGTTCAAAGATTTGCCGCAAGTCGATTTTTATCAATGGCAAGGTTTATTCCGTTACATCATCGGTAGCGAAAGCGATTTCGAGAAATGTAATGAACTTTTGAAACAAGCACGCGAAAAAGGGTTTAAAGATGCGTTTATTGTTGCCTTTCGCAATAATGTGCGAATTCCATTAAAAGAAGCATTGGAATGGAAACGAAAATAAAATTATTTTTTCTGTTGATTTTTGTGCCGCTTTTTGCAGCGGCACAGAATTCGCCGAAAGAAATTTTCGAAAAAGGAGTAAAATGTCTTGAAAATCAAGATTTTGAAAATGCGTTGAAATTGTTTAAAAAATATTCCTCGCAAAAACCTGCTGACGCAAACGGACATTTTCGTCAAGGAATTGCGTTTTGGAAAATCGAGGAAAACGATTCGGCGTTAATTTGTTTTAATCAAGCACTTCGTTTAGACTCAAATCATCGAGAATGTTTGTTTCAAAGGGCAAGTTTATATCTCGAAATGGGTGAAAATGAGTTTTCTCATTACGATATTGACCGCGTTTTGAGTATGGATTCGAAAAATGCGGAAGCATATTTTGTTCGCGGACAAATTCATCGCAACGTAAAAGGTTATGACGAGGCAATTTCTGATTTTTCGACTTCGTTAAAACTGAATCCCAAATTGTATAAAAATTTGATTCGCAGAGCAGAAGTTTATATTTTAAATTCGCAGCCGCAACTTGCCGCCGAAGATGTAACTGCTTACCTATCAATCGATTCGAGTTCTGTTGAACCGTATTTTATTCTTGCCTCAGCACATTATTACACAAAAAATTACGAAAAATCTATCTCAATTTCTGAAATTGGGACGAAAAAATTTTCGACTAACGAGAAGATTTGGGAGATAAATGGTTTATCGCATTTTGAAAAGAAAAATTATTCGCAGTCAATAGAATCGTTTAACAAAGCCATTTCGTTAAAACCTGAACATAAAATGTTTTATCAAGAGAAAATAAGAAGTTTAGTTTTTCAAAATACGAAGGAAAATTTGTTTCGTCTTGACAGCACAGGGTTTATTTTCACAGAAATAAAAACTGCAAATTTCGAAAAACTCGCAAAATCGGTTAAAGATAAAAAAAATTCGTATTATTTTGAGACTTTGTTGGAAAAGTTTCAAAAATCTTTCGACAAAATGGGGTTGGACGAATATTTTATGTTGTATTTTGGATATTCGTTTCAAAAAAATTTCTCGCCGTACAAATTACGAAATGATTTAACGGAATTAGAAATTAAGGAAAATTTTGAACGGCAAAATTATGATTTGTGCTTAAAAAATTGTAAAAAATTTTTGGAAAAACAGCCGTTTGCGTTAGATGGTTTTTTGTATGCCGCCGTCTCGGCGTTTCATTTGCAAAATTACAAAGAATATGAGGAATATTTCACAAAATATTCGATGTTTTTGAACGCAATTGCCGCAACAGGCAACGGCAAAAATTTCGATAATGCGTTTATTGTCTCCTGCGTTGACGACGAATATAATTTGACTGATTATTTTGGGCTTCGCGTGGAAGGACAAAGTTTAGTTTCGAAAGAAAAACGAAATTTTGATGTGCTAAAAGTAACAGGCGATTCGAAAATAAATTTCGATTTATATTTTAATATTGACTGTTTTTTTGGAAAATATTAATCCATTTTGTCAGATTTCTCGGAATCTGACAAAATTTTTACGCATTTTTTAACTCAACTTTTCGATTTCTGAATGAGTTTCACTTTTGTACGTTTTAACTCTATTTCTGTTTCTTGCGGAAAAACTTCGAGAGAAAGAATTTCTTTTTAACAATTCGCATAAAAATAATTTTTTTGCAAAAATACGAAAATTATTTTTCACTTCAATTCGGCAAGAATAGTTTTTATTCCTTTCGTTTTTTCGTTCAAATTGACTTTCACTTTTGCATTTAACGGCAAAAAAATATCTACACGCGAACCAAATTTGATGAAACCAAGTTCTTCGCCTTGCTTAACTGCTTGATTATTAGTCGGATACGTAACAATTCTTCGAGCAACTGCTCCAGCAATTTGACGAATCAAAATCTCTGTACCGTCAGATTGTTGAACAACCACGGTACTGCGTTCGTTCTCTGTCGAAGACTTCGGATGCCACGCAACAAGGTACAAACCCTTGTGATATTTCATATATTTCGTAATTCCCGAAACGGGAAACCAATTGATATGAACATTTAACGGCGACATAAAAATCGAAATTTGAAGTCTTTTTTCCTTAAAATATTCATTTTCAAAGACTTCCTCTATTGTAACCACTTTCCCATCGGCAGGTGCATAGACAAAATTTTCGTTGAACACAGAAATTTTGCGTTGCGGATTACGAAAAAATTGCAACACTAAAATGAGTGAAATTAAACCCAACAAATTTAAAACAGTTAAAACAAAAACATTCAGAAACAACCAATAAATCAAAATTTCGATAATCAAAAAAGAAAAGATAACGAGAAAAATGGTTTTGTAACCTTCTTTGTGAATAGTCATAATTTTATTTTTCAATATTTTTGCAAAAGTAAACTTTTTTTCTGAAAAAATAGCGTTTTTTTTAGAATTTTCACAAAAAAATGAAAAAATTTTATTTCATTCGCAACCTTTTCGCACTTTAAAACATCTATATATAAAAGTTGAACTTTTAATAAATTTGTGTTATGAAAAAAAGCATTTTTTTGATTCTTGCCGTTGCAATGTTGACAGGTTTTGGAATTTTATATTCTTGCAGCAAAAGCGATGATTCATCTTCTTCTGAAACCACGAAATTCGAAGTTCGTATGTGCGATGCACCTGCTGATTATCTCGAAGTAAATATTGATATTCAAGATGTTCAAATTCATGTTGCTGATGTTGAGACAGAAAAAGGTTGGAAATCGTTGAAAAATGTAAAAAAAGGAATTTATAACCTTTTAACTCTCACCAACGGACTTGACACTGCGTTGGCAGATGATGTTTTTCCTGCAGGTAAAATTTCTCAAATGCGTTTAATTTTGGGTGAAAATAACTCTTTGAAACTTCGAAATGGCGATGTTATTCCGTTGAAAGTTCCAAGCGGCGAAACTTCAGGCTTGAAAATTAAAATTAATTCAGATTTGAAAAAAGGAATTGCTTACACATTGAACCTTGATTTCGATGCAGGAAAATCTGTGAAAGTTTCGGGTGGAGGAAAAAAATATCATTTAAAACCAACACTTCGTGCCTTCGCCGTTGCAACATCAGGAGCAATTAAGGGGCAAGTAGAACCCGCCACAGCACTTCCTCAAGTGTTAGCAATTAACGGAACAGACACCGTTGCAACAACTATCACAAGAGAATCTGACGGAAAATTTTTACTTCGCGGACTTCCTGCAGGAACATATAAAGTCGTCTTTCTGCCAAAAGAAGGATTCCAAACTCTCACAAAAGAAGGACAAGCGGTAACAATCGGAAGTGTCACTAATATGGGGAAAATAACAATTTCACAATAACATTTTAGGTTTCAAAAACAAATTTAATATACTTGCAAAACTGGTTTCAAAAACTTCAAGTTTTTGAAATCTTTTTTCGCAAAAAAATATTTTCTTATTTTTCGATTTTTACTAAACTAATTTTAATTTTTGAAAAAACTTGTCAAGTTTCGAAAAACCTGACAAGATTTCT
>DYQK01000070.1 GCA_020719385.1 Rikenella microfusus
AATAGTCGCCGCTTTTTAAATTTGTCATGGAATAAAATTTTCGATATTTGTAAAATTTTTTTCAAAAAAAAAATTGGTAGTGTTTAATTTTTATTAAAATTTCTTAATTAAAATAAACACTACCTAAAAATTTAACAATTAAGCAATTACTTCTAACGAAGCGAAACCACTTAATCTGCTTGTAACTTGCGGTTTTCCTTTGTATTTCACCGTACCTGTGCCGCTAACTTTTACATCTAATTCTTTGACCGAGTTAACAATGCAGTCAACTACGCCGAGACAGTCAATAAACGTTTTTTCAACGAGTAAATCGCCTGCGTTTACGTTACCGCTTCCTGTAATATCGATGGAATGATATTCCGCAGTGCCTTTTAAAACGATGTCACCTAATCCTGAAAGTTTAGTTGTAATACTTTTTGCTTTCGTAGAGAGAAAAATTTCACCTTTGCCGCTATTGCTGACTAACAAAGTTTCGCAATTAAATTCGTTCATTCCTTCGATTTTGCCTTTTCCGCTTACTTTTATTCCTTTGATTTCGGGCAAAGAAATATAAATTTCGAGAAATGGAGCATCAAAATACCAAAGAGGCATAAAACCTTTGGTCGAAATAACTAATTCACCGTTGATAATTTCAGTACGAATTTTTTCGAGAGTTTCTGTTTCGCCTTTCAATTTCACAGAAAATTGAGAATCTTGCGTAATAAAAATGTTTCCGATTCCTTTCATAAAAATCGTATGAAAACCTGTGAAAGCACGTTCCTCAATGTTAAAATTATTTTCCATAATTTAAAAGAGATTTAAAAAATTATTTTTTTTGTCAAAAATTCAGAAAAATTTGTTCAAAATTTTCTGAAAAGTTTTTTTGTTAAACACTTTTGCGACCAACGCTGTAATAGGTGAACCCAAATTCTTGCATATCTGATGGTTCAAAAATATTTCGTCCATCAAAAATGACTTTATTTTTCATTAATTTTTCCATAACTCGATAATTGAGTACGCGAAATTCGCTCCATTCGGTCATTAAAACTAAACCATCGGTGTCGATTAATGCTTCGTATGGGTCTTTTGCGTATTCGATTCTGTTTCCGAGCCGGTGTTTTGCTTCTTCCATCGCTGCGGGGTCGTAACCTTTGATTCTTGCACCTGCCTGCAAAAGTTTCTCAATCATAACCAACGCAGGTGCTTCGCGCATATCGTCAGTGTTGGGTTTGAAAGCAAGTCCCCAAATTGAAAAGATTTTCCCTTCCAAATTGTTGTCGTAATGTTTAATAATTCTGTTAAACAAAACGCTTTTTTGTTTGTCATTGACCTTCTCCACCGATTTTAACACTTCGAGAGTATAACCGTTTTCTTCGGCAGTTTTTATCAACGCTTTTACATCTTTTGGGAAGCAAGAACCGCCGTAGCCGACTCCTGCGTATAAAAACTTTTCTCCGATTCGCGAATCGCTGCCGATTCCTTTTCGAACAAAATTGACATCTGCACCGACAATTTCGCAAAGATTAGCAATATCGTTCATAAAACTGATTCTTGTTGCAAGCATCGAATTTGCCGCATATTTCGTCATCTCAGCAGAAGGAATGTCCATAAAAATTATTGGGTGACCGTTGAGAACAAACGGTTTATAAAGTCTCTGCATCACTTTTTTTGCCTGCTCCGACTCAATACCGATGACAATTCTATCGGGCTTCAGAAAATCGTTTATTGCATCACCTTCTTTGAGAAATTCAGGATTCGAGGCAACATCGAAAGGAATCGAGACATTTCGTTTTTTCAATTCCTCATCAATAGCATTTTTTACTTTTTGCGCTGTTCCGACAGGAACGGTGCTTTTTGTAACAATAACCAAATAATGTTGCATATTTCTGCCGACTTCTCTTGCAACTGCCAAAACGTGCTGCAAATCGGCACTTCCGTCTTCATCAGGAGGTGTTCCGACAGCCGAGAAAATCACATCACAGTCAATAACATCTTTTAACGAGGTGGAAAAACTTAAACGTTCTTTCTTGACGTTATTTTCGATTAAACGTTCTAAACCTGGCTCGTAAATGGGAACGATTCCTGCGTTTAACTTTCTAATTTTTTCTGCGTCAATATCTACGCAAGTGACAGAAACACCTGTTTCTGCGAAGCAAGTACCTGTAACTAAACCAACATATCCAGTTCCGACAACGACAACTTTCATTTTTTGAAAATTATTTTAGATAAAAAAAACTTTTGGGCAAAGATAATATTTTTCCACACAAATTAAAAATTAATTTTAATTTTTTTATCTTTTCTCAAAAAAAATTTTATTAACTTTGTAAAGTTTAATTGTAATTTAGTAAAATTTTATTAAAAATTTCAAAAATTTATTTTACTTTTTATCAAATATTCGAAAAAATTTGTATCTTTGCAATAAAATTAATTTTAATTTTTTCTCGAAAAAATTATATCTTTGTGGTGAAAATCAAACCAACTAAATGATTACAAAAATGAACTGTAAAAAAATTTTTTTACTGATGTGTTTTTTTGTGTGTGCTTTTTCGTTATTCGCACAACAACAAACTTCTACTCCACCACAAAATTCAAAAGTTAAACGAGCGGATGTTTTGTTCAACGATTTTGCTTATGTCGAGGCAATAAAATTGTACGAAGAATCGGTGCGAGACGGCAACATTGATGCGTATGTGTGTAAAAAACTTGCCGATGCAAATCGGAAAATCGGTAATACAGAGCAAAGCGAACATTGGTATCGCACTCTCATTGATATGGGAACAAACGAACCTCTTGATTATTACTATTATGCGCAGTCTTTGAAGAGTAATAAAAAATACAAAGAAGCAGAGAAATGGATTAAAAAATTTTCAGAATGGCAAGAGCAAGACTCAAGAATGAAGCGCGAGGTGGAATCCATAAGAAAAAGAATCTGTCCGATTCTTGATTCCAATTCTATTGAGGTAGTAAAATTGTCTATAAATTCGCGTTATTCCGATTTTTCACCTGCTTTTTACAAAGACAAAGTTGTTTTTGCCTCATCAAGAGACACTTTTCAGAATCGTTATGTGTGGGACAAACAGCCGTTTATCGATTTATTTGTTTGTGAGAAAGATGCTTCGTTGCAGTTGAAAAATGTTACTCCGTTTTCGAAAGAGTTAAATTCGCCGTATCACGAGGGACCAATGACTTTTGACGAAACAGGAAATACAATTTATTTCACGCGAAATAATTTAAACCTAAATGGGAAATTGGTTAAAAACGCAAAAGATAAAATTAATAATTTGAAAATTTATTCCTCTCACTTGGTCGGAAATGTTTGGGGTGGAATAAAAGAATTTCCTTATAACAGCGATGATTTCTCAACAGGTCACCCAACTTTGTCAAAAGATGGGAATAAAATTTATTTTGCCTCAGACCGCCCGGGCGGCTACGGTCAAGCAGATGTTTATGTCTGCACAAAACAAGACGGCGAATGGGGCGAGCCACAAAATCTCGGCGAAACAGTAAACACCGAAGGCAACGAAATGTTCCCATTTTTGATAAATGACAGCATTTTGCTTTTCTCCTCTGACGGACTTGTCGGTTTCGGCGGTTTAGATATTTTTCTCGCAAATTTACAAAGCAACGGCGAATGGAAAATAACGAATATGGGCTATCCGTTGAATTCTCCCAAAGATGACTTCGGAGCAATTATTAATGAAGAGATGAAATGGGGCTATTTCTCATCGAATCGCAAAGGAACAGAAGGCAAAGATGATATTTATGCGTTTAAATTTAAAAAAATTATCTCGCAAACGCCGCCTGACTCGACAAATTTAGTTTCAACCAATGTTGTCGGTGGTAATGTTGTCGGAAATAATCCGCCGCAAAACAATTCTCGCGGTCAAACACAAAATGTTACTCCGCCGCAAAATACGTTAAATCCACCTATTGATACAGCAAATACGGTTATTTTCAATGGAAAAACCGTTAAAGTAGGAGAAACTTTTGTTCTTGAGAATATTTATTACGATTTAGACAAATATAACATTCGTCCCGATGCGGCTGTTGAGTTAAATAAAGTGATTCGTTTTATGATTTTGTACCCAAATGCAGTTATTGAACTTTCGTCTCACACCGATTCGCGTGCTTCTTTCGAGTACAATGCTACTCTTTCGCAAAATCGAGCCAAATCGGCAGCGGAATATATTTGCAAATCGGGCAACATTGACCCAAAACGAATTATTTACAAAGGTTATGGCGAAACAAAATTAGTAAACAACTGTTCTGATGGAGTAAATTGTTCCGAGACTGACCATCAACTAAACAGACGCACCGAAATTACGATTTTGAAAAAATAAGTTTTCACATTTTTATGGAAAAAAAAGAATTTACCGTTTTATATGTTGACGACGAACAACAGAATCTCGTCTCTTTTCGAGCCACGTTTCGTCGAGATTATTCCATTCTCACCGCTAATGGAGCAAAAGAAGGCATAGAAATTATGCACTCAAGAGATGTCCACCTAATTATTAGCGACCAAAGAATGCCCGAGATGACAGGAGTACAATTTCTTGAAAAAATTCTTCCCGAATATCCTGACTCAATACGAATGATTTTGACAGGATTCAGCGATGTTACCGCCATTATTGATGCCATAAATAATGGACGCGTTTTTCGTTACATCACAAAGCCTTGGGATGAAACAGAATTGCGAATGACTATCGAAAACGCAAGACAACTTTATATGTTGCAACGGGCAAACCGCGATTTACTCACTAAATTGCAGCAAAAAATTGAAGAACAAGAACGTACTTTGCGAACTTTTATGAAATATGTTCCCGAACCTGTGATTCAAAAAGCTCTTGAGTCTGACTCAGGAATGTTCGAAGGCGAACAATTACAAATTGCTGTACTTTTCTGCGATATTCGAGGTTTCACGCCAATGTCTGAACAAATGACCCCGAAAGAAGTGGTTGCATTTCTGAATCAATATTATCAAATCATGACAGAATGCATTAAACGACATAACGGTTTTGTGAATCAATATGTTGGAGATGAGGTTTTTGCAACCTTCGGAGCGCCACTCTCATATCCTAACAACGAGGCAAACTCAATTTATTGTGCGTTAGATATGTTGGTGCATCTAAAAAAGTTAAACGAAATTTATCAACGAGAAATTCTGGTCGGAATTGGCATCAATTTTGGTGAAGTAGTCGCAGGAAATTTGGGTTCAGAGGAAAGAATCGATTACTCCGTTACAGGAGACACGGTTAATACGGGCAAAAGAATCGAAACCATCACAAAAGACATGCCCAATTCGATTTTGATTAGCGATGCTTTGTACGAAAGAGTCTCGCATCTTTTCGATGTAAAACCGCTTGAACCTTTGTTTGTCAAAGGAAAAAAGGAAAAAATTCAAGTTTATCAAGTTTTAGGACGAAAATAAAATGACAGCACTCTTCATTTTAATTGTAATTTGTTTAATTTTAGCAGGCGGCTTTTTGTGTGCCTTCTTGTGGGCAGTGCGAAAAGGACAATTCGATGATATGAAAACGCCCGCGATAAGAATACTTTTTGACGAAAAAAACGAATCTCTCGATGAAAAAAAATGATTCTTAAAAAAATAGACTCAATAACTCTGTCAGGTTATGTCGTTCATGGAAATCAGTTGGGAACAAAAATTGGTTTCCCGACAGCTAATGTTGCTGTTTTAGAGACAGAAAATATTCCGTCTTTGGGCGTTTATGCAGTTTTTGTGAAATTTGAAAATCAAATTTTAAAAGGAATGTTAAATATCGGACTGCGACCAACAATTCCTGAAAAAGAAAAACAAATTTTTATTGAAGTTCACATTTTTGATTTTAACGAAAATCTGTACGAAAAATTTATTTCTCTCGAAATTTTATATTTTATTCGCAACGAAATGAAATTTGAGTCTCTCGAAAAGTTAAAATCGCAACTCGAAGAGGATAAAATAATTGTTAAATCTCTTATTTAATTTTGTTTTTGTCAGAAAAAATATTATTTTTGTGAAAAATTTTTCGACAACAGAAAAATATATCAATTTGTTTACAAATTTTGATTTCAAAAATATTTTTGAGACAAGATTTTTCTGAACAAAAATCGAAAATTTAGAATAAATTTTTAAATTAATTTTAAAAAAATGAAAATTGACGTTTTACTTGGAATACAATGGGGAGACGAAGGAAAAGGCAAAGTCGTTGACGTTCTTACTCCCAATTATGATATTATTGCCCGTTTTCAAGGCGGACCAAATGCTGGACATTCGCTTGAATTTGGCAACATCAGACACGTTCTTCACTCAATTCCGTCAGGAATTTTTCACGAGGAAAAAATAAATATCATCGGTAACGGTGTCGTCATTGACCCAATTATTTTTCAAAATGAAGTTGCTGATTTGCAAAAACTGGGCGTTGATGTGCGAAGGAATTTGTTTATCTCGCGAAAAGCACATTTAATTTTACCCTCTCACCGAATACTTGACGCCGCTTCTGAAGCTTCGAAGGGAAAAACGAAAATTGGCTCGACTCTTAAAGGCATTGGACCAACTTATATGGATAAAATTGGCAGAAACGGACTGCGAATCGGTGATATTTTGCGACCCGATTTTCCCGATTTGTACACTTTCTTAATAAACAAACATCGAAATTTGTTGCGACAATATGATTTTTCATATCATCTTGAGGAAGAAGAGGAAAAATGGTTCGAAGCAATAGAGGAATTGAAAACTTTTCAACTCATCGACAGCGAATATTTCATCAACCAAGCACTTTGCGAGGGTAAAAAAATTCTCGCCGAAGGTGCTCAAGGAACATTACTTGACATCGATTTTGGAACTTATCCGTTTGTTACCTCATCAAACACAACAACTGCAGGTGCTTGCACAGGACTCGGAATTCCACCCAATGTTATCGGCGAAGTTTTTGGAATCGCAAAAGCATATTGCACCCGAGTCGGAAGTGGACCATTTCCCACAGAATTATTTGACGAAACAGGAAATCAAATTCGAGAATACGGAAACGAATTCGGAGCAACAACAGGAAGACCACGCAGATGCGGATGGTTAGACCTGCTCGCACTCAAATACGCAATAATGATAAACGGAGTAACACAATTAATCATCACAAAAGCAGACGTTTTAAACTTTTTTGACGAAATAAAAGTCGGAATGCATTATCAATTTGAAGATAATGACATAACTGAATTTCCTTTTCACCTTTCAGATAAGTTAAAACCTGTTTTTCAAAGTTTTAAAGGTTGGAAAATCGAAAATTATTCGAAAAATTTACCCTCAAAATTGAACGAATACATTGAATTTCTCGAAAAAGAAACAAAAATTCCTGTTTCGATGGTCTCGACAGGAGCAAATCGAGAAGCAATGATATTTAGAAAATAAAATTTTCGATATTGATGAAAAATGATTTCTTGAGAAAAACACTTCGAAAACTTAAATTTCGAAGTGTTTGAAGACATTTTACCAATTTTTATACGGTCTAACACGCCAATCTGACTCAGTATATAAACTTTTTAAAAGTTGATAAGGACTGCTAAAACGATTCGTTAACATCATCGCTGCGATAACATACGGTTTATAACCCGCTTCGATATAAGTATTGATTCGATATTTCTCGAAAACTTCTTTTTCCACTTCACCTTCAACGCAAGAAACACCTGTTATGTCTGCGGGCAAACAATGCATATACAACGCCTTACCGCCTTTTGTGAGTTTCATCTTTTCCTGTGTGCAGGTCCAATCTTTGTACTTCGCATTATTTTCCAAACATTCTTTTTCCAACACCTTGAGACCGTCCTTGTCGCTATTTTTCAACAACTCTGTACGGCGTTGCATCACAGAGAACGGCGCCCAACTTTTCGGATAAACAATATCGGCATTTTGAAATGCCTCGTCCATAGATTTCACAACTTTAAACGAACCATCATATTCGTTTGCGTGTTGATTTGCCACTTCGATAGATTCAGGTAACAAATCATAACCCTCAGGATGTGCTAACACAACTTCCATTCCAAAACGAGTCATCAGAGAAATAATTCCTTGCGGCACAGAAAGTGGTTTCCCATAACTGGGTGAATATGCCCAAGTCATCGCAATTTTTTTCCCTTTGAGTTTGCGAAACGAACCAAAATAATTGTACAAATGCAATAAATCGGCAAGAGATTGTGTTGGGTGGTCGATGTCGCACTGCAAATTTACAATTCCCGGACGTTGCGGTAATACTCCTTTTGCAAAACCCTCGTCAAGTGCTTGCCCGACTTCTCGCATATAAGAATTTCCCATTCCGATATACATATCATCGCGAATTCCAATGATCTCAGTCATAAAAGAAATCATATTTGCGGTTTCGCGAACCGTCTCACCGTGAGAAATTTGCGATTTCTCCTCATCCAAATCAGACACTGTTAGACCTAACAAATTGGCAGCCGAGGCAAACGAAAAACGTGTTCGAGTAGATTTATCTCTAAAAATCGAGATGCCAAGTCCCGAATTAAAACATTTTGTCGAAATATTATTTTCGTACAAATATTTTAAACCCATTGCTACGTAAAGCAATTGTTTAATATCGTCTTGCGATTTTTCTTGCGTCAAAAGAAAATCGGTGTCATACATTCTGCCGTCATACTTTCGAAGTTTGCGGAGAATTTCATTAAAACTATATTCCATAAGTCGTTTTTTTAAATGAATAATTTTTGTAAAAAGCAAAACTAAATAATATTTTTGAAATTTCCAAAATTTTCTCGAAAAAAATAAAAATTTTTTGAAAAAAATAATTTTTTTTTAATTTTTTTTTATCTTTGCAAAAAAAATAGTGAAATTTTTATTCACAAAATAACTTTTCAATGTTAACTGTAAAATTTATTACTGAAAATCGCAATGAAGTTATCGAAAGATTGGCAATTCGCAACATCGAAGCAACCGAGTTGGTCGATAATATCATTTGTCTTGACGGCGAGAAACGTGCCACTCAACATTTTTTAGACAATACAAAGTCTGAATACAATTCTCTTTCGAAAGAAATTGGGATTTTAATGAAAAACGGCAAAGCCGCAGAGGCAGAGTCGGCAAAACAAAAAACCGCCGAGTTGAAAGAGGAAATTAAACGTACCGAAGAAAAACTTGAGGAACTTGAGAAACAGTTGTACAATATTTTGGTGACAATTCCGAATCTTCCGCACAAAACTGTTCCGCGAGGCAAAACCCCTGACGACAATTTGAAAACTCGCGAAAGCGGAAATATTCCGAATTTGCCCGAATCGGCTTTGCCGCACTGGGAATTGGCAAAAAAATACGACATCATTGACTTCGAATTAGGTGTAAAACTCACGGGTGCAGGTTTTCCCGTTTACAAAGGAAAAGGTGCAAAAATGCAGCGAGCCTTGATTTCGTTCTTCTTGGACGAAGCCGAAAGAGCGGGTTACACAGAAATTATGCCGCCATTGATGGTCAACGAAGATTCAGGTTTCGGAACAGGACAATTACCCGACAAAGAAGGGCAAATGTATTTTGTTGGTTTAGATAATTTTTATTTGATTCCAACCGCTGAAGTGCCTGTAACCAATTTGTATCGAGACGTAATATTGAATGCAACAGATTTTCCTGTGAAAAATATGGCTTATACGCCGTGTTTTCGCAGAGAAGCAGGTTCATACGGAGCGCATGTGCGAGGGTTAAACAGACTTCATCAGTTTGATAAAGTTGAAATTGTTCAACTTCAACATCCCGACAAATCTTATGAAACTCTCGACGAAATGGTGAAACACGTAGAAGGGTTGGTGCAAAAACTTGAACTTCCGTATAGAATTTTGAAACTTTGCGGCGGAGATATGGGTTTTGCGTCAGCAACAACATTTGATTTCGAAGTTTTTGCTGCGGCACAAAAGAAATGGTTAGAGGTCAGTTCGGTTTCGAATTTCGAAAGTTTTCAAGCAAACAGAATGAAGTTGCGTTTCAAAGAAAAAGATGACAAAAAAACGACATTAGCCCACACTTTAAACGGAAGTGCGTTAGCGTTGCCTCGAATTCTTGCTTCGATTCTCGAAAATAATCAAACAGAAAAAGGAATAAAAGTTCCAAAAGTTTTAGTTCCGTACACTAATTTCGAATGGATTGATTAATTTTTTTTTTTCAAATAAACAAAAAAAACCTGACAGTTTTATAAAATTCAGTCAGGTTTTTTAAGAATCACTTTTTATCATCTGCACGAAAAAACCGCTATGTATTTCTTCATATAAAAAAATATTTTTTGACGCAGCTAAAATACAATTTTTTTTCAAAAAAACAAATTTTCGAAAAAATTTGTTAACTTTGCGGCACAAAAAAAAAAATTTCTAAACTTATCTCTTTGATAATTAACGAGATAAAAAATATTTGTAAAAAAAATTGGTTTCTCTAAAAAATTTATTAATTCTGCATTTTGTTTTCTAAAATAAACGAAAAAATGTTTTCTTTTGAAAAAAATATTCCGATATTGATGCTCGGCGATGTGGAAAAATGTTTAAAAAATATTCCTGATGAAACAATTTCCTGCATTGTTACCTCGCCGCCGTATTGGAATTTGCGAGATTACGAAAATGACGGACAAATCGGGCAAGAAAAAACTGCTGACGAATATATCGAAAAAATAGTCAACATTTCGAAAGAGTTTCTCCGAATCTTGAAAAAAGACGGTGCTTTATTTCTGAATATCGGTGATACTTACGTAGATAAGGGTTTACAAATGATTCCGCAACGCATTGCCGCAAAAATGATTAGTGAAATTAATATTTCACAAAATAATAAAAAAATTGGGTGGTTGTTGCGAAATCAAATTATTTGGTTCAAGCCCGACCACATGCCTTCACCTGTAAAGTGCCGATTTACAAACACTTACGAGGTAATTTATTTTTTCAGCCGCAATGATTGGGAAAAAGATTTGTTTTTCAACATTGACGCAATTCGGATTCCGTACAAAACCGAGCAAAATTTATTTGACGCAGAAAATGATTTTCCCGAAATATTATCTGTTGAGGAATATCGCAAATTGTTGCCCCGCATCAACGAAAAAAACGGACAAATAAATTATAACGGCAAATTTAAAAATAACGAAAAAAATATTGGTGCTTCGCCGGGCGGCAGAAATTCTGTTTCAGGAATTCGTTATGTTTTGAAGCGAAAAGTTGAGTTGGAGCAAAAAGTTGTCGCAGAATATTTGCGGGGTTTTCGGGAGAAAATCAACGTTAGCGTGAAGGAATTGGAGGAAATGTTTGGTTACAAATATACGGTGAGTCATTGGTTTCGCACCGACAAAGGTGGTTCGTTGCCTTCGCCGAAAGATTGGTTAAAATTGAAGGAAATTTTGCATTTTGATGAAAAATTCGATTCCGCAATGACTGAAGTGCATTATGTTTTGCAGACAATTCGTCAACATCCAAACGGGAAAAATCCTGGCGATTTATGGACAATTCAGTGTGCGAAAAATATTGACGGTCATTTTGCCGTTTTCCCCGAAGAAATTCCGCGTCAGGCGATTTTGGCGTGTTGTCCCGAAGACGGAATAGTTTTAGACCCTTTTGCGGGTTCGGGAACAACGGGAAAAGTGGCGAAAGAGTTAAATCGCAAATGTCTTCTCATCGAGATTCAGGAAAATTTTGTCAACCTTATCGAAAAAAGATGCGGGAAAATAAAGATTTTAAAAATGAAAAAGTGAAAATATTATAAAACTTCAAATTTTTCAACTTTTTCTATAAAATAACTATTGCTTTCTTGTTTTGCAATACCTGAAATACGTACTTCACAATCATCTTCATGAGCGTCACAAGCTTTTCGATATATTTCTTTATCTAAAACCGCCTTTACTCTTATTGATTCCTCTTCAGAAAATACCATAATTTTATTCTTATTTAAGTTAACATTTTTAGAACTTAGAAGAGTCACCTTTCCTGTTATTTCTAAGTAATTGTTAGACAACACAATTTCTTCAACTTTTTTAATGTTTTTTGTAAAACGGTCAATTTCGAGATTTTTAATCTCAAATTGTCTTAATGCATCTGTATTTAAAAACGAAAAATCAGAATCGTTTATTTCCGAATCACTGTACAAATTTCGTATTGCAGTTAACAATTCCACATTAATGTAATTTTTATTTATTTCACAAAAACGTTCATCTATTTGTGAAACATCTGTATTCACAAATTCTATTACAAAATTTTTCAATATATCAAAAAGTCTATCGGGAACTTCAATTTGGTTTAGAAACGAAAAATTTTCTTTAGTAGTAATTCTTTTGGGAATTTTCAGTTTAACTATATAACTTCCTTTTTCAGATGGTAATGCACTACAACCATTTATGTATTCTTTAACTTCATTGGGTGCTTTCCCAAAAATTTGTTTTCCTGTGGAAACAAAATTAACTGTTTTTTTAAGTATTTCATCTAAATTTTTCACAATTTTAACAAAACGAGGATGCTTTATACTGCCATATTCAGTATCTTTGACACGAAAAGAAACTATTGAAAAAGAATTATTCGAAAAAGTGATTTTTAAATCCTCTTTTGTAAATTTTCCAATATAAATTTGGTTTGCTAAAATGTCTGTTAACATTTCAGCATACTGTTGAAAATCTCTTTTAGAATCATTCAAAGGAATATCCAAAAAATATCCTTCGGGTAAATTCAGTTTTTGGGGAGGTTCATATTCTGAGAATACTCTACCATCACGCATTTTGTGCCATCCTTCACCCACAAGGAAATTTGTTATGTTATTTAAACTCAATTCCATAAGATTAAGAATTATAAGATTTAAAAAAATTATGAAAAAAATCTAAATCTACAAAATTAGTTTTTGGTATTTTTACAGTAACAGTTTTTTTATTTTTTGTCATCTCTGCATTTTTATCCACTTGATACCAGTAAGCACATTTTCGTAAAGTCATTTCATTTTGAGTAATTTGTACCCATTCAGTTTCAGATTCAGGAAAAATAAACAAAATTAAAATTAGAGGAGTTATGTCATCTTTGCGTTCCACCAAATCATTAAAATTTTTTGCTCTAAAATCGTATTTGATAAAATCATCTGTTTCAATTATATTTTTTGTCGTGGTAGATTTCATCTGAATTTGCAGAAACCTGCCGTGTGGAAGTCCATGAAATTTGCCTGATACATCATGACTTTCCTTCTGAGGTTGAATTGACATATCAACTCCATCATCTGTTTTGGAATAGAAAATATGAAATTTTTGCCGACTAGCAATAATTTCAATATAATGAATAGAAAGAAGTTCTTTAACTAAATTAGTAGTCATATAAAATTTAACTTTTTCACGCTGCAAAATTAATAATTCTTTTTCAATTCACAAAATATTTTTTGAAAAAAATTAATTTTTTTACAGAATCTGTGAAAATTACAGATATTTTTGGTTTTTCGTTGTAATATTTTTACATCGAGAGAAAATTTTTTCTTTTTTCTGAAAAATTTGTTAACTTTGCGGCACAAAACTTTTCTAAACATTATCTCCTTGATAATTAACGAGATAGAAAATATTTGTAAAAAAATTTGATGGTTTCGCAAAGATTTTGTATTTTTGTGAAAAATAAAAAATTTATGGAAATAATAAATAAATACGATTCTGTTTTTGTAATTCGTTCTTTAATTCCATCAATAAAGGAAGGGAAAATTTATTCCACCCTAAAAAGAGGCGAAAATTTATTTATTTTCGACGAAACAGGCAAAAAGCAAAAAGTTTTGAAAACAAAATTGCAATTTAAAATGCTTGACGCCGTTGTTATGATAGTGAAAATTAATTTTTCATTGTTAAAAACCGTTGAGACAAATAAGTTTTATCGAGTTTTCGACGACCAAGAAAACGATGAACGTTATATTTTTGATAAAAATAATGAAAAAGTGCTTTTTGATAAAATGATTTTTCAATACGAATTAATATGAGTTTATTCTTAGCAATTCTTTTACCTGTTACAATTGGCGGAAGTTTAGTTGGAGGAATAATTGTGTTGGCATTTGTTTGGGAAAAAATTAGACCAATGATAATTATCAAAACTGAAAGCGGAAATAAAATATTTATCGGTATTTCGCACTCAAAGAAACGCAAAAATATGCATTCTTTGACGCAAGAAGGAATCAATGGCATAGCAGTTGACGAGAATACTTGTTATGGACTTGCCAACGCACCAAGCAAAATTATCGAGGAAATCGGTACAGTAAGCATTGAAAAAGCACAAGAGTTAGTCGATAATATTGAAAAAAAAAAATAAACAAAATAGATAAACGAAAGAAATAATTTATTAACTTTGCGGCACAAAACTTTTCTAAACATTATCTCCTTGATAATTAACGAGATAGAAAATATTTTTCTTTTTTTTGTGAAAAAATTTGGTGGTTTCGAAAAGATTTTGTATTTTTGTTTTTGAAAATAAAAAATTTATGAGTTTAACGGTTACTTTTCCTAATTTTTATTTGCTTTCTGCAAAACTTATCTCTCAGATGCGTTCCTTGAACCAACATTTGAGAATAAAAAAATCTTTCGATAATTCCTTGATAATCAACGGAACAAGAACATTTTCTGTCGAAAAACATCGCCGTGTGAAATTAGAGTTAGTCGAAAATTTTTCTGAAAATTGGGATAAAATCGTAGAATTGGAAAAAGTAAACGAAAATAACTGCATCACTTTTGAATTATTAAACCTCAACAAAACTTTAATCGTAAGAAAAGGTATGGGCGGAACATTAAGCATTTTAACGGCTGTTATAATGGGCAGTTTAGTTGTTTGGGCATTGGCAAAAGCCATTGGTTATATTTATTCAGAAGATGGAGACTTTTTGGTCGAAGACCCCAAAAATCCTGGCAAAAAAATTAAACGTAAACCCGATATTTCGTTGGTAAAATTTGATAAATTATCTGAAGAGAAGCAGTTAAATCTTTTAGATGGCAAACCTGTGCCTGTTGCGCCGAATGTGGTTTTCGAAATTGTTTCGCAAAAAAATGATTTAGACGAAACATTGGAAAAAATGGTTTTGTGGATGGAAAACGATGTCGAATTAGGAATTGTTGTTGACCCATATTCTGAAAAAATTTATATTTTTGAAAAAAATGTTGAGCATTATAAAGAGCAAAGTATTTTTGAACCGTTTACGCATTATTTGTTGCCCGATTATGTCGGAGATTATTCGTCGTTGGTGCAAAAAATTAAAAAATATAAAAAGAAATAATTTGTTATCTCCTTGATAATTAACGAGATAGAAAAAATTTAAAATTTTTTTGTGAAAAAAATTTGGAAGTTTCGAAAAGATTTTGTATTTTTGTGGTCAAAATTAAACATTACAAAAATGAAGTTCGTAATCAAAAATGAGGTTTCGCATCCGGATGGTGAAGGTACATGGAAATTATGTTTTCAATGGGGGACTTTCACTTTCGCTGAAAATGAGAAGAAAGATGGTTTTGAAGATGCCGACGGTTTTCGGTTTATTTGGAGAGATAGCAAAGGACACTTGCAAGCTGTCAGAGGACAAGCAAAAATTCCCGACAAACAAATGCTTTTTTTGTTGCTCGCAAAAGCTTCCCGAGATGGATGGTTTTAAAAATCTGGTATGTTTGAAGTTGTGGAAGGATTTATTATTCCTAATGATTTCAAGGAAACCAAATTAAAAGTGAAATTTGAGTAATTTCTCACAAAATTTCTAAAACGAAAATTTCTCTCCGTCTGAATTTTTTTATTCAAGCAGAGAGAAGCTTTTTTAGTTGTTGGTCATCTGTTTTCGCACCCATTCGATAATCAAAATAGCCGATTTTATGCCATTTTGCGAAATATCAACGAGCAAATTTCCATCATAACCGCCATATTCATGCAGACAAGGATACGCAATTTCGTTAAATTCGCTTAAAATGCTTTTGTTTAATTTGGCAAGTTGTTCGCGATAAAAAGTTACCCGCAAAGCATCACGGTTTTTTTGTCGATTTTTTGGAATCTCAATTCCTTTGTAGTTAAACAAATCATTTAGGGCAAGCAATATTCCGTTATATGCCGTATTACAAGCCATTCTCACGTATTTGGGGTCAGAGTAAAGTTTTCCTTCCTTGCCCGCTTTTGTACTCAAAATTTCCTTTGCGTTTTCGATATAACGCATTGCTTCGGTATAAGTATCAACGTATTTTTTCATATAAAAAATATTTTTTAACGCAGCTAAAATACAATTTTTTTCGGAAAAAAACAAAATTTCTAAAAAATTTGTTAACTTTGCGGCACAAAATTTTTCTAAACATTATCTCCTTGATAATTAACGAGATAGAAAATATTTTTCATTTTTTTGTGAAAAAATTTGGTGGTTTCGAAAAGATTTTGTATTTTTGTTTTTGAAAATAAAAAATTTATGAGTTTAACGGTTACTTTTCCTAATTTTTATTTGCTTTCTGCAAAACTTATCTCTCAGATGCGTTCCTTGAACCAACATTTGAGAATAAAAAAATCTTTCGATAATTCCTTGATAATCAACGGAACAAGAACATTTTCTGTCGAAAAACATCGCCGTGTGAAATTAGAGTTAGTCGAAAATTTTTCTGAAAATTGGGATAAAATCGTAGAATTGGAAAAAGTAAACGAAAATAACTGCATCACTTTTGAATTATTAAACCTCAACAAAACTTTAATCGTAAGAAAAGGTATGGGCGGAACATTAAGCATTTTAACGGCTGTTATAATGGGCAGTTTAGTTGTTTGGGCATTGGCAAAAGCCATTGGTTATATTTATTCAGAAGATGGAGACTTTTTGGTCGAAGACCCCAAAAATCCTGGCAAAAAAATTAAACGTAAACCCGATATTTCGTTGGTAAAATTTGATAAATTATCTGAAGAGAAGCAGTTAAATCTTTTAGATGGCAAACCTGTGCCTGTTGCGCCGAATGTGGTTTTCGAAATTGTTTCGCAAAAAAATGATTTAGACGAAACATTGGAAAAAATGGTTTTGTGGATGGAAAACGATGTCGAATTAGGAATTGTTGTTGACCCATATTCTGAAAAAATTTATATTTTTGAAAAAAATGTTGAGCATTATAAAGAGCAAAGTATTTTTGAACCGTTTACGCATTATTTGTTGCCCGATTATGTCGGAGATTATTCGTCGTTGGTGCAAAAAATTAAAAAATATAAAAAGAAATAATTTGTTATCTCCTTGATAATTAACGAGATAGAAAATATTTTAAATTTTTCCTAATTCTAAAAAATTTGTTAACTTTGCGGTACAAAAAATATGCCTACAATTTTATTGCTTGGAAAATTTCGTTTCTTTTTTAACAGCCGAGAAGAATTGCGTATGCGTGTTTATATTGCAACTTCTGACGGCACAGCAAAATTTTGGTTAGAACCTTTGATAAGTTTGGCTGATTTTTATAATTTGTCAACAAAAGAACTTAAAGAAATTCAAAAATTAGTGGAGGACAACAAAAATGAATTTATTACCGCTTGGCAACGACATTTTAACCAATAACGAAGTTACAAATATTACTAAAATTGGTTTTTGGGTGTTGATAAACGGCAGAGAATATTTTATTCCGTTTAAAGAATTTCCCATTTTCAGAAAAGCAACCATTGAACAAATATTGGAAATAAAATTACTTTCACCAAATCAGTTGTATTGGGAAAGTTTAGACTGCGATATAGAATTAGAATCGCTTGAAAAACCGCATTTTTTCCCATTAATGTTTCAATAAAAGTATTTTTTTCTTTTTTCTAAAAATTTGTTAACTTTGCGGCACAAAATTTTTCTAAACATTATCTCCTTGATAA
>DYQK01000188.1 GCA_020719385.1 Rikenella microfusus
ACATTTTTGAGTGAGAAAGTATTTGTTAAACATCGCAAAATTAAGAAATATTTTTTATAAAAAAATATTAATTTAGAAAATTGATGATAAAAAGTTAAATTTTTTCTCAAAAATTTTTAATTTTTGTTAAAAATTCTTATTTTTGGCAAAAATTTCTTTTCTATTGAAAAAATTATATACTTTATGAGTGCAAACAAAGAATCGTGGGGAACGCGAATCGGGTTAATTCTCGCAATGGCAGGAAATGCCGTCGGGTTAGGGAATTTTTTGCGATTCCCTGTGCAGGCAGTACAAAATGGAGGAGGTGCGTTTATTATTCCTTATTTAATTTGTTTTTTGGTAATGGGAATTCCATTGCTACTTATTGAATGGGGAATCGGTAGACACGGTGGACAATTCGGACATCACTCAACACCTTTTATGATGCAATCCTTAGACAAACGAAGGATTTGGAAATATATCGGCGTTTTTGGGATTTTCAGTAACATTGGAATTGCGGCTTATTATTGTTTTATTGAGTCTTGGACGCTTAGTTATGCGATGCATTCTGCAATGGGAACTTTTTTTGATAAAACGCAACCGCAAGTTGTTGAGTTTTTCGACCATTATGTTAGTGTGAATCATACGGTTTTACTTCCTTTCGAAGCCGTCATTTTCTATATTTTGTGTTTATTTCTCAATGTTTACATTCTCTCGAAAGGATTAAGTCAAGGAATCGAAAAAGTCGCAAAGATTTTAATGCCTCTTTTAATTGTTTTTGGAATATTCTTAGCAATAAAATCGTTGTCTATCAAAGCAGGCGAGCAAGGAGCAACATTCGATGGCGTGATGGGATTAAATTTTTTATGGACTCCCGATTATTCCTCCATCGCAAATCCGAGAGTATGGCTCAATGCTGCGGGACAAGTCTTTTTTACACTTTCCATCGGAATGGGGTCGGTACATTGTTTCGCTTCTTTTGTGAAACAAAATGACGACATAGCACTCAACTCAATGACTGCAGGCTGGACTAACGAATTTGTTGAAGTAGTTTTAGGAAGTTCAATAATTATTCCTGTTGCTATTGGTTATTTGGGCATCGACAAGTTGAAAGAACTTGCAGAATTAGGTGGACTCGCCATTGGTTTTCGAACTATGCCTTATCTCTTCGACCAATGGGGACATATCTTCGGAGCAGTTGCTGGAGTAATGTGGTTTGGACTCTTATTTTTCGCAGGAATAACATCGTCTCTCGCAATGGGAATGCCCGTAATGAGTTTTATGAAGGACGAATATGGTTTTTCGCAAAAAAAAGCAGCATATACCTTCGGACTAATCACGTTACTTTTAGGACTTCCAACGGTATTTTTCTTTAAACAAGGTGTCTTCGACGAATATGACTTTTGGACAGGGACAGTCTCGCTATTTGTCTTTGCGGCGGCAGAAACAATTTTATTTGTGTGGGTTTTTGGAATGAAAAAAGGGTGGGCAGAAATCTCACGCGGAGCAGACATCAAATTACCTGTCATTTACAAATACATAATGAAATTTGTTACTCCTGTGTTTTTGTTGGCTGTATTTTTTGGTGCAATTTTTAAACCTGAAAAAAATGATTGGTCGGGTGCTTTCTCAAAATTATTCAGCGGCGAAGGCTGGTCCTTAGACAACGGTTCAATAATTAAACAAATTTTAAACAGCGAATTGCGGGAAAAAATCGCTGCCACAAGCGATTTGGTTTTGCGAGAGGAATTGCAAGAAAAATTATTTCTCTCTATTGGGGCAAAAATTTTGCTTGCGACAGTATTTTTAGTTATTGCGTTTTTCGTCCACAAAGCAGCAAAACGAAAAAATATATTAACCTCGCATCAATAAATTTTCTGAATCTGTCAGTTTTATCAAAAAAAATTGGCAGATTTTTCAAAAATTGTAAAAAAAAATGAATTTTTACACATATAAAATTTCTGATTTTTTTGAAAAACCTAAAAACTCTAATTTTCATATCAATAAATTAGAGAAAATGCCTGTCTTGCCTGCAAAAATCAAAGACCCGCACAAACATTCGTTTTATGAACTTTTTATTGTCGAAAACGGAAAAATGACGCATAACGTTGATTATCAAGAGTTTAACGTAAATAAAAATCAACTTTTATTTATCTCAAAGGAACAACTGCATATTTGGAGTAAATTTCAACGAGATAAAAATTTGTCGGGTTTTCGTTTAATGTTTTCGGAAGAATATTTTTTGATAAATCAACCGAATAATCAATTTTTGACCGAATTAATTTTTGTTGACAATGTTTATCATCTGCCTGTGATAAATTTTGAATCGCAAAAAACGAATTTATTTTTGTATTTCGAAATTCTTTTCAACGAATATCAACGCGAAAAATTAAATGACTCAATAGTTCGAAATTTACTTTCCTTAATTTTGCTTGAAATTCAGCGTTTAATCAACGAAACTGATATTAAAATTTTTGAGACTCAACATATTGTTTTGTATAAAAAATTCCTTTTTTTGCTTGAAAAGTTTTTTACAAAAAATTTTCAAGTTTCAAATTTCGCAGAAAAATTGAATGTTACTCCGCAATATTTATGTAAAATTTTGAAATTAATTTCAGGAAAAAATTTCTCGCAAATTGTTCAAGACCGCATTAACTTAGAATCGAAAAGACTTTTGTGTTATTCCAATTTTAATGTCAATGAAATAAGTGAAATTTTAGGTTTTACTGAAACTTCGTATTTTATTCGTTTTTTTCGCAAAATAAACGGTGAAACACCGTTGGTTTTCAAAAAAAATTATCAAAAAAATACAATTTAAAAATAAATTTGTCCTATTTTCTGTTTCGAAAAATATATAATTTTGCAACGTTGTTTAACAAAAAAATTGTCGTTAAAAAAATGAATAAATTATCAATGATTTTCGTTGCATTTTTGTTTTTTATGTTTTCTTGCTCCAAAAGTGATGATTCGTCATCAACTTCGAATAATTCCTCGACTCGCACTTGGACAGATGTTGCTTACGCAAGTGCGTCAAATACGCAAAAATTAGACATTTATTTGCCCGCCACAGGCGATGGACCGTTTCCTGTTGTGATTTGGATTCACGGTGGAGCGTTTAAAATGGGCAGTAAAGCGAATCCGCAGTCGCAAACTACGTTAAATAATAATGGTTTTGCCGTTGTGAGCATCAATTATCGATTAAGCGGCGAAGCGAAATGGCCTGCACAGCTGGAGGATTTGAAAAGTGTTGTGAAATTTTTGCGAACAAACGCATCAACATACAAAATTAACCCTGACAAAATCGGTGCTTGGGGCGCTTCTGCAGGTGGACATCTCGCTGCAATGACAGGAATAGCACTCTCGCTTGACGCAACCACAAAAATTCAGGCTACGGTAGATTGGTTCGGTCCCATCGATTTTTTTCAATATGGATGCAGACATAGCTGCTTCGGGAGTTAGTCGTTGTACGGGAGCAAACGGTGATGCAAATTCTCCTGAATCTGCACTTATCGGAGCGCAAGTTAGTACGAATCAAGCACTTTCTGATGCCGCAAGTCCATTGACTTTTCTCGCACAAACAACAGATATTCCGCCTTTTTTGATTATGCATGGCGGCAAAGATTGTAATATCGGGGCAAATCAGTCGGTGAGATTGCACAACGCAATAACGGCAAAGTATGGAGCAGGAAAAAGTACGTATGTTTTTTTGCCCAATGCCACCCATGGACAAGGCGATTTCACCTTATCCTCGACAGAAACAACCGTTATAGAGTTTTTTAAAACAAATTTGAAGTAAAGATTTTTTGAAGGTTTGACTTTTGTTATTCCTCGCCACTCAACACTAAATGATGGAAAGATACATTAATCATTTCTATAATTTTAATGTAAATTCATAATTTCTGTGTCGGTGATGTATTAATAAAGCAATGAAATTAATCTCTTTTCAAATAATTTTTCAAACTTTGTCGGATTCCTAAAAATCTGACAAAGTTTTCTGTTAACAATTTCGGTGAATTACCCGTTTGCTGTTGACGTAGGGGCTTCTTAGCATTGTGCCAAGAACTTTTCTTGGTTCTTCGATAGTATGCTTTTTAGGTTTCTTGCGAAACGGTCATCCACAGGGACTATCTCCCCAAGCGTAACTTC
>DYQK01000012.1:0-5716 GCA_020719385.1 Rikenella microfusus
AGGTTTTTACCATCAAACTTGAAACAGGTGATAGAAAATTTGTACCAAAAGAGTACATAATTTTTTTGAATAAAAATAACATCGACATAAATTCGCTTTATGACGATGCTATAAAAAGCATCTTGCTTTACAAATTTGATGCCACTTGTTCAGTCTTTTCTTGGAATGTTATTTTTTTCTCAAAAACTATTGTTTTTATAGATATGTATTTTCAAGAAATAATAATAGCAAAAATACTTTTTCTGCAAAAAAAACAAAATATTTTCTCAAAAAAAATCTCTTTTTTCGAAAAAATATTTTGACGTTTGTTTGTGTGATAAAACAATTTCATCGCAAAAAAATGATAAAATTGTTTATATTTAACGAAAAAAATTATGACAGGTTAATGTAAAAAGACTTACTCCGCATCCTCGATACTGCCTTTTGTAACTTTGCACCAAATTTCGTATTTGTTTGTCTCGGAATTGAGTTTATAACAACTTCCTCCGCCTTTTTTCGGAATTGTAATCTTGACGCCTTCTGTTTGCGGCGTGAGATAATAATAATTTTCATCATTACCTGTCTCTAAATATTCCAATTCCTCTTCGGTTTCGTAAATATGTTCTCGCCAAATAATTAAATCCTCGTTTTCATTTACAATGTAACGGTTAAATTCTCTTGCGTTGTTGTAAAAATTCGCATTAATTTCCTCTTCTTCGACAATAAAATTTCCGTTTTCATCGAAATTCTCGAAATTTTTCATCGCAAATTCCAAATTTTTTCGATGAGCAGGCTGAACCATATCAAAATACCATTTTTCAGGCTCTTCGTGCCAACCAATTAAGAAGGCAGTAAATTCACTTAACTCTGTTTCGTCCAAATTTTTAGAATGAACACACATAACTTCGTTGGGAAAATGTTTTTTGACATAATCCATGGCTTTTTTTGCCTCAGGAATTGTTGCTACGTTGTCGTTATAAAGGTCATAAGCACCGTATGCGTGTAAAGTTTCGTGAACAATAACCCAATCTGTAATGTTTTGTGTGTCTGAACCTTTGAAAACAACGTTCACTTCGACAAATTGGTCTTCATCGTTGATGTAAAAACTGGTCATATAAGACCGACCAACACTATTGATGAAAAATAATACGTGAATATTATGTTCGGGGTAATGTTTCTCGATGTCGTTATAAAAATGTGTTAAACTTTTATACTCAAATTGTTTCACAACATCCTGCAACGCAATAACTTTCTCATTATGCGAACTATTGAACGGTGGAAAATTTTCGATATAAATGTCTTCTTCTTTGTTAGCACACTTAATAATGAAATTTGCCTCAATATCATATTCGGCGGCTTGTTCTTCTAACCATTTAGCGGCTCTTAGAGCTCCTTTTAACGTTTTTTGTTTATCAGAATCGTCCCAACTTTCGTCTGAGGAAACAAAAACACACAACATTAAACAATCTCCGACTAATTTTCTGGCAGAGCCATCCCAAATTTTGTTCATAATTATTTTTTTGTAATTTGTTCTTGATAAAAAAGAATTAATTTCTCAATAATTTTTTGATTATTGAAATGAGAATGTATAAATTCATAAGCGTTAGTCGCAATTTTGTCGTAAAAATTTCTATCCGAGAGAAGTTTAACTACGTTTTTCACAAATTCTTGCGGCGTATCAGCAACCAAAAAGCACAAATCTTTTTCTTTTTTCGAACATTCCATTCCTTCCACCCCAATAGAAGTTGAGACTATGGCTTTTCTGTGTGCCATTCCTTCAACAATCTTTACTCGCATTCCACTTCCTGCCCAAAGCGGCACAACCATTACGGCTTTGTCTTTGAGAAACTCGGTTGCGTCAGGGACGGTGCCGAGATATTCTACATTCGGATAAGTAATTTGTTTAACAAAACTTTCGGGAGCATTTCTGCCTGCTATATAAAATTTTACATCGGGAAAATGTTGCAAAATCGAAGCCCAACATTCCTTGAGAAACCAAAGAATGCCCTCTTGATTTGGAATCCAATCTAAGGCACCGAGATGAAACAACGAAGGATATTTAATCACTTGATTTTCAAAAACTTCTGTTTTCATATCTGTTCCGACAGGACAAACTAAAAATGGTTTTTTATTCCCAAACTGGTTAAAACGCATTGCGTCTCGATTTGTAATTGGAATCAAAACGTCATGTTGATTCAAAAAACTTAACTCAAAAGTTTTGAGTCTTTTCGTGAGATTTTTAAAATACCATTTTCGCAGCGAATTCGTTTGATTCTCTGATATTCTTTCCCAAATTTCGTGTTCAATGTTATGAGCGCGAAGCGAAACTGTTGCTTGCGAATGTTTGCGAATTGTTGAAATATAAGGCATTAAATAAAGACCTTCGAGTTGAATGATGTCAAATTCTTGATTTTTTAACAATTTTATTAACTCATTTTCGTAATCTTCAGACAAAAAACGGTCAGCAATATAAGGTGTATCGGTGAATAACAAATTTTCTATTGCTTGCAAAGGTTTTGGGTTTGTGTCAATCTCAACAACGACAAATCTTGCCATTTTCTGCACTTCTTCGGGCAACTTCTTCACATCAAGACGATGTTTGGGAGTGCTAAACGTTAAAACGGTAACTTCGTTTCCTGCCTCAGAAAATGCTTTTAACATTGCAAAAGACGCAATAGTTCCTCCGTCAACAGCAGGATACGGCGGTTTATTCGACATTTGCAAAATTCTCATAAAATAAAAGTTTATTGGTTTACAAATTTTTTCTTTGGAATGGTAAACTTAAAATCGCTTCCGATTCCTTTCATACTCTCGCCCCAAATTTTCCCCCCATTTTTGGTGGTTAACTCTTTACAAATAATTAAACCAAGTCCTGTACCTATCTCGCCTGCAGTGCCTTTTGTGGAATAAAAAACATCAGGAATAAACAATTTTTCCATTTGCTTCTCGTCCATTCCGACTCCTGTATCATAAACAGTAACTCGCACAAAATCGTCTATTTCCTCAACACTGACAATAATATCGCCGCCATGATTTGTAAATTTTATAGAATTTGAAATTAAATTTTTCAAAATAAACGAAATCATTCGTTGGTCGGCAAAAACCTCATATTCTTGTTTTGCTTCATAAATTAAATAAACGCCTTTTCGCTTAACATCATCTTGAAAAGAGAGAATTGCCTCGTTGATAATTGGGTTTAACGAAAAACGTATCGGAACGAAATCAAGTTTTCCTCGCTGAATCAAAGCCCATTCTAATAATTTTTCCAACAACGATTCCGCTTTGCGGGCAATATCTTTGACATTTAACAACGAATTCCGAATGTTAGTCGGCTCGTATTTGTCAATATTGGCAATTAATTGTACTATTGACTGACGCATATCAACAATAGGCAACCTCAAATCGTATGCCATTATTGACAAAAGTTTGTCTTTTGTTGCGTCCATTTTTTTGAGTTTTTCGTTTTGCTCGTTGATAATATCTCTTGAACGTTTTAATTCCAAATGAGTTTGAACGCGCGCCAACAATTCTGCAGGATTAAAAGGTTTTGTGATATAATCGACTGCTCCGAGTTCGAAACCCTTGATAATATCGTCTAATTCGGTGCGGGCAGTGAGAAATATGACAGGAATACTGGCTGTTTCAGGTGATTTTTTCAATGTTTCGCAAACTTCATAACCATCCATCTCGGGCATTGCGATGTCCAAAAGAATTAAATCGGGCAATTTCATTGCGGCAAATTTCAGTGCTTGTCTGCCGCTGCGAGCAATTGTTACCGAAATATTTTCTGTCTCCAAAATCTCAGTAACCATCTGCACATTATCAGCAATGTCATCAACAACCAAAACTTTTGCTTGAGGTAAAGTCATAAAAAATTATTTTGGCAAAATTAATAAAAAATTTTTGAAAAAAAAATTTTTAGTAATAAAAATTCTCTTTGTTCGCAAAAAATTACGAACAAAATTTTCAAAAAATAAGTTAAAAATGTTAATTTTCAAAAACTTCAGATAAAAAACTTTTGAGAATTTTTTTACTCAAAAGTTTTTCAAAAAAATTTATTTCACATCTAACTCTAAAACCATTTGATTTCCCAAAAATGCTTTTAAATGGTCGTTTTTCTGAACAGAACCAACGCCGACTGGAGTGCCTGTAAAAATTAAATCACCTGTTTTCAAAGTGAAATACGCCGAAATGTAAGCGATAATTTTGTCAAAAGAATAAATCATTTCGGAAGTGTTTGCTTGTTGCACCCAATTTTCGTTAATTTTTAGTCCGAAATCGAGAGAATAAACATTTTCGAAGAAAGATTTGTGAATAAAATTGCCCACAGGAGCAGAGAAATCGAAACTTTTCGAAATTTCCCACGGATTACCTTTGTGCGAACATTCCTCCTGCAAATCTCGTGCGGTGAAATCTATTCCGACAGTTAATTCGTTAAAATAGCGATGAGCAAATTTCCCCTCAATATTTTTTCCTAAACGACAAATTTTTATCACCACTTCAGCCTCGTAATGAATGTTTTTCGAGAAATTGGGGTAAAAAAACGTATTATGTTTCGGAATCAAAGCCGTATCGGGTTTGAGAAAAATAACAGGTTTTTCGGTAATATCGCCGTTTAACTCTTTGATATGTGCCGCATAATTGCGACCAATACAAATAATTTTCATTTTACTTGACTTTTTGAAAATGCCATTCGCAATTTAATGGCGGTTAACACTTTTTTCGAATACAACGGAAAATCGCCGTTCATAAACCAATGATAATAAGCGGGTTCTTTGCGAAGTACCTCTTCGACAGGCAAACCTTTGTGTTTTCCAAAATTCACAATTTCAACACCTTCCGAATTATAAATAAAACGTCCCGCAAAATCAGCATTATCTGTGTGCGAGGAAAATTTCGAGATATAATCGATGTCATTTTTGAGTTCTTTGTAACGTTCAAGTTGCGATTTAAACACTTCGAAAGTTGCGCGCGTGTCTGCCTCGGCGGTGTGTGCGTCATGTAAATCTTTTTGGCAATAAAATTTGTACGCAGCACTCAATGTTCGCTGTTCCATTTTGTGAAAAATGACTTGCACATCAACAAGTTTTCGTTTTTTGATGTCAAAATCAACTTCTGCGCGTAAAAATTCCTCGACTAATATCGGGACATCAAATTTATTCGAATTGTAACCTGCCAAATCGCAGCCGTCAAGAAATTTGGCAAGTTGCTTCGAAACATCTGCAAATGTTGGTTTGTCTTTAACGTCTTTGTCGCTAATTCCGTGAATCTCGGTTGCGGCATTTGGAATCGGCATTTTGGGATTAATTAACATCGTCAGAGACTCTTCGTTGTTGTCGGGCAAAATTTTCAAAATAGAAATTTCAACAATTCTGTCTGTGGCGATGTTTATTCCTGTGGTTTCTATGTCGAAAAACGCAATAGGACGCGTAATTTTTAAATTCATAGTAAAAAATGTTATAAAATTTGTTCAATATTTCTCTAAAAAATTCATTCATTTTATAAAACAAAATAAATATTGCAATAAATATTCCCCGACTTACCAAACCTCGCAAAATTTGATAAGTTTATCAATGAAAAATGAACGTTGTTAAACAACATTTTCTCGAAGTTTTTTAACTTGTTCTAATGAAATTTCTGCCATTTCGAGTATTTCGTTGTCTTTCCATCCTTTTCGAATCATTTTTAACGCAATTTCCTCTTCTTTTTTCCGCAACCCTTCGAGTTCGCCCTTTCT
>DYQK01000012.1:5816-43561 GCA_020719385.1 Rikenella microfusus
TTTTCCGCAACCCTTCGAGTTCGCCCTTTCTCAACCCTTCGAGTTCGCCCTTTCTCAACCCTTCGAGTTCGCCCTTTCTCAACCCTTCGAGTTCGCCCTTTCTCAACCCTTCGAGTTCGCCTTGCTTAATCAATTTATACGCCGTTGACTCGAACACTTCACCTAATTCAAAGTTTAATTTTTCAGCACTCGTTTTTACCGTCTCAACATTTAACTTCGTGCCGCTGAAAAAATAAATCATTGTCGTATCGAGAAATCTTTTTCCCATATCAGATTCCTGCAATTTTTTGAAATCGGCAAAAATGACAAGCAATTTTTCCAATAATTCCTCTGTTGAGTCGAAAATATGTTTCATTAAAAGTAAACCTGTTCGCAGTGCAACTTGATTAAACAGAATTTTCACTGCAGCGTCGGACAAAAATTTTGTATTTATCACTTCAAAATCAAAATTCGGAAGATAATTTCGCAAAAGGTTATCCATTTTTTCGAAATAAGAATCAAATTTTTTCTGTTCAAATTTCTTTTTCCCGTGATAAAAGAGAATTGGAATCACAGGAATCAGTTTTTTATTCTGTTTAACATTCGTCTCCCAAATTTTCAACATATAACCAAGCAGTTGAAGATACGGATGTTGCGGAACATAACTTTTATGCTCGAAAAGTAACGCAATTTTCAACCTATAACTTGTTTTATATTTGCAAGAATATACCAAATCGGAGTACGTATTTTGCAGATTTTCATCAATATAAGTTGTTTCGTCGAGCGTAAGCGTGTTTAATTTGAGATACTTCGCAACATTGGGCAGCGCCCCGATGAGAAAATCTTGCATTATCTCTTTTTTCGAAAACAATTCGCGAAAATATTTGTCGTGAATATTGGTGATTTTTTCCATAAAAATATTTTTTTGGGAACGCAAAGTTATAAAAAAATTTTACAAAAATAAAAAGAATTTGAAAAATAAAAAAGAATCTGTCTCAAAAATGACAGATTCTTTCAAAAAAATTTATCTTCTCATCAATGCTTCGATGTCATCGGGTTCGATGGGTTCAGAAGCGAGTAAGTCAATAGGTTTTCCATCGGTGATTAAAATATCGTTTTCCAAACGAATTCCGATATTTTCTTCAGGAATATAAATTCCTGGCTCGCAACTGAGCAACATTCCTGGTTCGAAAGGTGTATCTTTACTTCCGACATCGTGAACGTCAAGTCCCATAAAATGCGAGTTTCCGTGCATAAAATACTTGAACGCAAGTTTCTTTTCGCGTTCCAAATTGGGTTTTTCTTTGCGTTCTTTCGCCACTTCTTCTGCTTTGAGAAGTCCGAGATTTACCAATTCGTCAGTTATCAATGCATCAACTTCGAGATTTAACGAGTTAATCGTTTTTCCAGGCACCATTAAATTAATTGCTTGCTTCATTACTCGCAAAACTGCTTCATAAACTTGTCTTTGTCGCGGCGAGAATTTTCCGTTGACGGGAATAGTGCGTGTTGTGTCGGCGGCATAATTTCCGTATTCCGCACCGAAGTCCAACAAAATTAAATCACCGTCGAGACAAGGTTTGTCGTTGTCGGGATAATGCAAAATGCAGGCATTTCGTCCAGAGGCAATAATCGGGGAATAAGCGTGTCCCGAAGCGCCTTGTCGCAAAAATTCGTGAGTAATCTCTGCTTCGATTTCGTATTCCATAACTCCCGGACGCATAAATTTCAAAACTCTGTGAAATGCGTCATTGGTGATTTTACAAGCATTTTGAATCACTTCGACTTCTTTTTCGTCTTTTTTCAAACGCAATTTTGTAATTAACGGAGCAACGCGTTTATATTCGTGCAAAGGAAAACGGTTTTTCACCTGACTGATAAAACGCAAATCTTTGTACGGAACTGATGTTGAAAAACGCGGATTTTCGTTTGTATTCATATAAACGAACTCTACGTGTTGCATCACATCGCCGAGTATTGAGTCGAATTCAGAGAGCCATTTTACGGTTTTTGCACCAGAGATTTTTTTTGCTTCTTCTTCGGTGAATTTATGTCCGTACCAAGTTTCCATCGTTTTATCGCCGTAGACGAGAAATAAAATTTCTCGATACTTAGGATTTGGGTGTTCGGGGGCAAGCATAAGAATCGTTCTTTCTTGGTCGATTCCTGTGAGATAAAACAAGTCAGGATTTTGGCGATAAGTAAAAAACTGGTCGCCGCTTCGGGGTGATTCATCGTTACCGCAAACTAAAACCACAGAATTGGGTTTTATCATTTGCAACAATTTTTCGCGATTGCGAACAAATAATTCGGAAGGAATGCTTCTATATTTCATTTTTTTCAAAAAAATTAATAAAAATTAAAAAATTTATTATCTTTGTAAAAATTGATTTCTCGTTTTTTTCGGTGAAAATAAACGTTAAATACTTAAAAATCAATGAATTACAAATTCATTAAAAACGTTTTAAAATTAAAAAAAATCTTTTAAACAAACAAATTTTATGAAAGAATTTTTCACCTCTTCGATAGGACAAAAATTTTTAATGAGTCTTACAGGATTGTTCCTTATTTCGTTTTTATGTGTTCACCTAACCTTAAATATTTTACTTTTATTCGGTGATGGAACAATTTACAATACCGCTGCTCATTTTATGTCAACGAATGTGGTTATGAAAGTTTTAGAACCAATTTTGGCAATTGGTTTTATCATTCACATTTTATATTCGGTGAAGTTGACCGTTCAAAACATTATGGCGCGTCCGCAAGGTTATGCCGTTGTAAATCAAGCGAATAGCAGCAAATGGGCTTCGAGAAATATGCTAATTTTGGGAAGTTTAATTGGAATTTTTTTGACTCTTCACCTAATAAACTTTTTTTGGAAAATTAAATTTGGAACGCCGCCGACAACGATTATTGATGGAACAGAAATGCACAACACTTACGCACTCGTATCGAGTTTATTTATTGAATATTGGTGGTATGACGCAATTTATATTTTGGGTGCGATATTTTTGGGGCTGCACCTGCATCATGCTTTTTGGTCGGCGTTTCAAACTTTGGGAATGAGTAATATTGCGTGGCGAAAACGTCTCGAAGTGCTTGGAGATATTTTTGCGATAATCATTGCGTCTGGTTTTTCTGTCATTCCGTTATATTTCTGGATTTTTAGATAAAATTTTAAATCTCTTAATTTCTTAGCGAAAGCGTTGCCATCTTTATCAGAAGATGACAACGCAAAATTATTGTCGAAAAATGTTTAATAACATTTTTTTATATTTGTAACTTCTTAATTATCAAGAAATTAAAAAAATAATTTTAAAAAAGTGAAAAAAAATTGCGAAAAATTTGGAAATTAGAAAAAAAAAGTTTATATTTGTAAAAATTGTTAAAAACTAAATGAGTAAATTATGGAAAATAATCGCGGAGAATTCAGACAAATTCGTTCCACAGGCGAATGGACGAACACGGTTTTGGCAGTTGTCGCCGCCGGTAAAATAATTTCGATTGATAAACTTGGCGATATGCATGTGACCGACCCCGTTACAGAAGAATGTCGTTTGATTAACAACGAAAAATACACTCACTCGCAATTCCTTTTCGGAACCAGCGAATATGTTTATAACATTGATAAAAACGGAACTTTGTTCGCAACCAATGTAAACGATGGAAGCAGAAAACAATTAAGCGAGTTTGCCAACTACAATTCGGCTTTCGGAGTTTCTTGCGGCGAAAACATTATTACGATTGGGGGAAAAAGTGGTCGCCCATTTTTAACTAATCCCAACGGAGAAGTTACCAAAATTAACGACTTTGATTATTCCAAAACTAAATTTTTGTTTGGGGGTACTAACTTTTTCTTCTCCATAGAAAATAATAATTTATACTCTACGAATCCCGTAAACGGCGATTGTAAAAAAATCGGCGGAGACGGTGCTTTTGCGAATACTAAAACCGGTGTCGGAATGAACGACAAGGTTTACACACTCGAAACTACCGGCGTTATTTGGGAAACAGATACTGAAACAGGACAATATACTAAAGTTATTGACCATTCGTTTCTCGATACACGTTTAATGTTTGCAGGAAATACAAAGTTGTACGCAATATTGCCAACAGGTTGCCTGTACGAAATTAGTATTTAAAAAAAACAGAAATTAATTATGAAAACAATTTTTGCATTAAAAGGAAGATTCGTAACAATCTTAATCGCGGTATTGTTTGCGATGCAGTTGTCGAATGTAATTGCTCAGGAGCCGGCTGTTCCTGCTTATCGGAAAACGTTTGGAGACGGAATAATTATTTTTTCTGATAAAGGACTTCCTGAAAGAAAGAATTTTGATGCCTCAATGTACGATTATCGTGACGGAATGTGGTATGTGAAAAGTGGACAAGAATCTCAGATTAATCTAAGAATATTTCTTCCTAAAGGCAGAAATGTATCAAGTTACATCAAAGATTTAAAAAAGTCCAAGCCGGAGAACTTGAAATATCACAGCGGAGATTTATTAATCGTTAAAGTATTCCGTTCACACGACCATATGGGCAATGATCTTTTGGCGGCCGGCGGTCATAAATGGCCCAAAACTGTCACAGAAATTCCAAAATGGGAAACTGAATCTTTCGAGATTATGATGAATGTTGAAGAAACAAGCACAGACACCGACCCCGGAGCAAGTTGGGTTAATAATCTCAGGTCAAGATTATATGGTATTATGCCTTTCACCCAACCCGGACAAAAATTATATTTCGTAGTTCAGTTCGCTTATGAGTATAAAACACCTGCAGGAGAAATGGAGACCAAGTGGGACGCACAACTCAATAAATGGGTTCAAGTAAGATCCAACGGTCTCTTGGGTTATGTTTATTCTGAACCAATTGTTGCTGCAACATTAGTATTCAAATAATACTCAACCGTTCAAATTTTCTATTTTGCGGACAAATGTCAAAATTTATTTTCACTTGTCTCGAAGTTTCACAAAAACTTTGAGACAAGTTTTTCTGTCGAAAGAGGATTATCCCAATCAATTTCTTGATTATCAATTGATTTTCTGATTCATTCGAATCGAAATTTAATTTTCTCGCAGCATTTCCCATCTTTTTTAAAACTTTCGTTTTGCGGCAAAGATACAAATCTTTTTCGAAAAAATTATATTCTCTTGATTTTCAATGAAATAAAAAAACCTTGTCGCGAAGTTTCACAAAAACTTGGAGACAAGGTTTTGTGAAACCTTATATAAAATAAAAAAAATGCCAAGTAAGTCATAAAATAATTTTTTGCAGAAATAATAAAAAATTCACAATAAACAAATATTTTCTTAATTTTGTGCGTTTAATTTTTTTTGAGAATTTATGGAAAATAATTTTGGAAAAATTTTGTCGCAAAACGAATTTTCACAGAATGACATTTTGAAACTTCTTTCGTTCAACGAAACCGAATCGCAAATTTTATTTCAAAAATCAAGAGAAATAAAAGAAAAATTTATCGGGAAAAAAGTTTATTACCGCGGTTTGATAGAATTTTCAAATATTTGTCAAAAAAATTGCTTTTATTGCGGCATTCGAGCAGGAAATTCTAACGTTTTGCGTTACACTCTCACCGAAGAAGAAGTTTTTAACGCAGTAAAATTTGCTTATGAAAATCAATTTGGGTCGCTTGTGCTTCAGTCAGGAGAACAAAGCAACGAACATTTTACCGAATTAATCTCTCATATCATTTTGAAAATCAAAGAGTTATCAAAAGGAACATTAGGAATAACATTGTCGCTTGGCGAACAAACACAAAAAACTTACGAGAAATGGTTCGCCGCAGGTGCTCATCGATATTTACTTCGAATCGAAACTTCAAACAAAAATTTATATCAAAAACTTCACCCAAACGATGAGAAACATTCTTTCGAAAAACGCCTTGAGTGTTTAAAAATGATAAAAAATATCGGTTTTCAAACAGGAACAGGAGTAATGATTGGTTTGCCGTTTCAGACTCTCAACGATTTAGCCGCAGATATTTTGTTTTTCAGAGATTTCGACATAGATATGATTGGAATGGGACCTTATATTGAACACGAGGAAACGCCGTTTTTTCAATATTCGCAAAATTTATCACCACTTAATGAACGTTTTTTTCTATCTCTAAAAATGCTTGCTGTTGCGAGAGTCGTTTTGCGAGACATCAACATTGCCGCAACTACCGCACTTCAGGCTATTGATGCGGAAGGAAGAGAAAAAGCATTGAAAATTGCGGCAAATATTTTAATGCCGAATCTTACTCCTTCGCACCGCGAGGATTATCAGTTGTATAAAAATAAACCTTTTATCAATGAACGCAAACTTGACCTTGCGTCTTTGGAAACGAAAATCAACAACATTGATTTAGAAGTTGCCCGCAACGAATGGGGCGATTCGCAGCATTTTAAAAATAAAAATTCACAGAAATAATTTTTTTTTTGAGAAATATTCTCTTTTTTGCAAAAAAAACATTAAATTTGTAAAAAAATGTTTTATTTCTCAAAATGAAATTTTTATGAAGTCAATAATTGGGTTTATTTTTTTGTTTTTCCTTGTAAATCAAGGATTTTCGCAATTTTCTTTAAGTGAAGAACACATCAGTGTTGAGAAAAGTGCTACGTCAAGTGATGGTTTTTCGTATAAAAATCTCAAAATTTTTCCACTTGTCGGTGGACAAAAGTTTCGCAAAGCAAACGAACACGTTGGAAATTATACGAATCTTGAGGAAGCGTTGCAAAATAAAAAAATCGAGATTGTTGAGATGGGGAATGTTAGCGATTCGGCTTCTTTGTCGCAACAAAGAAATTCTCAAAGTCGCGAATTACAACGCAATAACGAAGAAGATGTGCAACAATATAATAATCGAGGAAGACGTGGAAATTCCGACCAAGTAAATAAATTATTTGCGAGGAATCTCTCGAAAGATACGATATTTCTGATGGCAGGCGAGGTAATAAAAGGCGGAAAGCAAGACAGAACGCTTGCTCAGGATATGATTTTGCCTCCGAGTGGTGAGTTAGTCGAGTTGCCTGTTTTTTGTGTTGAACATCATCGTTGGTCGTATCATCGCAAAAGAGGGAATTTTGATGGTTACTCCAAAGTGGCGAGTAATTCTGTGCGAAGTCGGGCTGTTGTCTCAAAAAATCAAGGCGAAGTTTGGCAATATGTCGATTCTGTAACCCGAAAAGCAAATTCTCGTTCCGCAACAGGAACGTATGCGTCAATTTTTTCGTCAGATTCGTTGCAAAAAATCATTCAGGAATATACAGATTATTTTGAAAAAGCACTCAATAATGTTGAAAATTGTATTGGTTTCGTTGCGGCAACAGGTGACACAATTTTGGGCTGCGATATTTTCGCCACAACGCCGTTATTTCGCAAACAAATGAAAAATTTGTTAAATTCTTATGTAACCGAAGCGGTTTTGAGTGGGAAAAAAGTTTCGATTCGAAGCGAAAAAATCACTCAATATTTGGAACATTTTTTGGGAAACCAAGAATTACAGGAAAAAAGAGTGAACGAAAAAGGCACTCAATTCAAGTATAAAAACAAAAGTTTACACTTAAACACTTATTAAAATGCGAGTTTTCATCGTTTTTTTATTTTTGGGAATACATTTTTCTCTCCTCGCGCAAACCGTAACGACCAAGACGTTAAAATCTGAAGTTGTTGGAGTTGTGCTTTACACAAGCGGAGCGGAGGTTCAACATTTAGAAACGGTAAATCTTGTTGCGGGCAGGAATCTCTTGGTTTTCGAAGGTTTAACACCCGATATGGACGAGAAAAGTATTCGAATTGCAACGAATGAACATATCGAGTTGTTGTCTATCTCTCACAAAATCAATCATTTAACGAAAGTTGAGGAAAGTGAAAAGATAAAAAAATTAAAAGATTCGGTTTCTTTGACAGAGAAAAAAATCGGATATTTGAGCAACGACCTTGACGTTTATAAAAGAGAAAAAGAGTTAATTTTAACGAATATTTCATTGGCAGGCGACAATAACGGTGTTCAAGTTTCTGAATTAAAACAAGCGGCAGAGTTTTATCGGATTCGTCTCAAGGAGTTAAACGACAAGACTTTCGAGACAACAGGCGAAATTTTAAAACAAAATGAAATTTTGCAGCGTTTAAGAAATCAATTGCAAGAGTTAAATGCGAAATATTCGTATCGCCGTTCGGAGGTTAGTGTGCTTTTGTCTGTTACCGCAGCACAAAATTGCGAAATTGAGTTGAAATATTTGGTCAATAAATCGGGTTGGATTCCGTTTTATGATATTCGGGCAACTGAAATCGGCAAACCTTTGAAGTTTACTTATCGGGCAAAAGTGTTTAACAACACAGAAATTGATTGGAAAAACATAAAAGTGACTCTTTCTACCGCCGACCCTCAAAAAAGTATCACAAAACCAACTATTGAACCTTGGTATTTAGGTACAGGAATAACAATTTCGTACTCAAATACGAATAATGAAGCCGACGGTTATATGCAAAATCAAATGTTTAACGCACAAAGCGGTCTTCCAACAATATTTTCTGCCTCGCGAGCCGCCGATTTTGATACCATCGAAGTCCCTGAATTGGCAATTATTTTCGAGATAAAAGAGAAATATACCATTCCTGCGGATGCGAAAAAGTATATTGTCAACGTGAAAGAGATGGAAGTGCCTGCGTTGTACAAACATTTCTCTATTGCAAAAGAAGACAGAGACGTATTTCTCTTGGCAAGAATCTTGAATTGGGAGGATTTAAACTTAATTGATGGCACGGTTAATATTTATTTTGCAGGAAATTACATCGGCGAATCGAATATTGTTACCCGAAATCTCAACGACACTCTCGATATTTCATTGGGAAGAGATGGAAAAGTGTTAGTTACTCGCACAAAAATGAAAGAGTTTAGCAGCACTCAATTTATTGGAAGTAAGGTAAAATTGTCTTATTCCTTTGAATTGAATGCAAAAAATAATCGAAAAGTTCCTATTGACCTTGATATTATCGACCAAGTGCCGATTTCGCAAAACGAAAATATCGAAGTGAAAATAGAGGAAATATCGAATGGCACTTTAAACCCAACTTCGGGGCAGTTGAAGTGGAAAGTAAAACTTGAAGCGGGTGAAAGCAAAAAATTTGTGTTGTCTTTTACCATCAAAGGTCCGAAGGAGGAAAATAATGTTCGTTACAATTACAAAAAACAAAATAGATCGCAAATGCGTTACAGAGCGAAATAATCGTTTTTATTTTCCCCGTAAAAAATTGCGGGGAAATATTTTTCTAAAAATATTTCGTTTTTCGCTGCGGGTTTAGAAAAAAAATTTTAACTTTGCAGCGAATTTTATAAAAAAATAAATTTTATGAGAGAAATTAAATTTCTACATTGGAATATTAATCGGAAAAATTTGTTAGAACAAATTACAGAACTTTCTCAAAACATTGATATTTTATTGCTTGTTGAAAATTTTGAAATTTCAGATGAAGAAATTCTGAAAAAAACTGGTTTTCGAAAATTGGAAAATTTTGATGAAACTTGTAATAAAAAAATTATTACTCCGCAATTTTACACAAGACTTGAGATGTCTGAATTTCAATATTGCAGCACAGGACATAATAAAAGATTTGTTTTTGCAAGTCTCAAGATAGGTGAATTCGAAGAAATTCTGATTATTGGTATGCATTTCCCAAGTAAAATGCGTAAGACTGATGATAATCAGGAAAGAGTAGCAAGAAATTGTATCAAAGAGATTGTTAATGCTGAGAACAAACTTAAACTTCAAAGAACTCTTATTGTTGGAGATTTTAATATGAATCCTTTCGAAAAAGGAATGTATGAATGTGATGCGTTCAACGCGACTTTATCAGAAATTAAGACAAAAGGAATCTCCCAAAAAGTTGATTATAACAATTATGATTTTTTTTACAACCCAATATGGTCTCTTTTAGGTGATAGAAATTGTGAAACAGGAAAATTAAAATTACCTGGCACTTATTATTTTGAAAAAGATTTTTATTGGAATATTTTTGACCAAGTTATTATGCGACCTTCTGTTATTCCTTTTTTTGATTTTAAAACGTTAAAAATTATTGAAAAATCAAAAGCTTATTCACTAACTGATGAAAATCACCAGATAAAAACTGAATTTTCTGATCATTTACCTTTAACTTTTTCTTTAAACTTTTCTGAAGTATGAAAAACAAAGCATTAATCGATCTTTTGCCGAATAAATCAGAATCCGCAAATACTACTTTCGAATTATTGTATGATTTTGCAGAGGCGATTAATCAAAAATACAAAAAAGAACTTACTGCGAACATCACAGAATCTACTTTTTTCGAAGACGAAAAGAAAAAATCATTCTTGACTTACGCATTTTATCTCAATGCTCCACTTGGAAGAGGTTATTTCTACCGATTATTCGCAGTAGATTGTTCTCCCGAAAATGTGTATCCTGCAAAAATAACTTTATTTCTGCAAGAGCCAACAGAAATTGGAACTGCAAAAAATTCCGATGAATTTAATGAATTAATTCTATCTGTTTTTAAAAATGACGAAGTGCAACGAATGATGCAAAATATTCTTGCATTAGTTGAAAAGCACAATAAAAATTTAACATAAAAAAATTATGGGTTTTTTTGGTCTATTTTCTAAAGAAAAAAAAGAAAATCTCGACAAAGGGTTAGAGAAAACCAAAGAGAGTATTTTCAAAAAAATAGCAAAAATTATCGTAGGAAAATCGAAAGTTGATGACGAAGTGCTTGATAATTTAGAAGATGTGCTTGTCGCCTCAGACGTAGGCGTCGAGACAACATTGAAAATTATCAAACGAATCGAAGAACGAGTCGCCCGCGATAAATATACCAACGCCACAGAATTAAATCGAATTCTGAGAGAAGAAATTTCTACCTTATTAGCAGAAAATAATCCCAAAGAAATCGACAATTTCATTAAAACGACAAACGGAAATCCGTATGTCATTATGGTTGTTGGAGTTAACGGTGTTGGAAAAACAACAACAATCGGAAAACTTGCTTATCAGTTTAAAAAAGAAGGGAAAAATGTTTATATCGGTGCAGCAGACACCTTTCGGGCAGCCGCCATCGACCAACTCGCTATTTGGGCAACTCGCGTTGGAGTGCCAATTATTAAACAAAAAATGGGTTCTGACCCTGCGTCAGTCGCTTTCGACACGGTTGTCTCGGCACAAAAAAACAACGCAGATGTCGTTTTAATTGATACTGCAGGAAGACTTCACAACAAAGTCAATTTAATGAACGAATTGTCGAAAATTAAAAAAGTGATGCAAAAAGTTATTCCTGAAGCACCTCACGAGGTTTTATTAGTCCTTGACGGCTCGACAGGGCAAAACGCTTTCGAACAAGCAAAACAATTTACGCTCGCAACCGAAGTTACCGCCCTCGCCATCACTAAACTTGACGGAACGGCAAAAGGAGGAGTCGTCATTGGAATCTCGGACCAATTTAAAATTCCTGTGCGATATATCGGAATCGGTGAAAAATTAGACGATTTGCAAATTTTTAATCGAACAGAATTTGTAGATTCTTTGTTTAAAGGAAACGAAGTTACCACATAATACGATGGAATTGTTAAGATTCACAACAGCAGGAAGCGTCGATGATGGAAAAAGTACGTTAATTGGTCGTTTGCTCTATGACAGCAAAGCCATTTTCGAAGACCAACTTGACGCACTTGAACTCACGCGAAAACGAAGAGGTGAGGAAAATATAAATCTCGCTTTATTGACCGACGGCTTGCGGGCAGAAAGAGAACAAGGAATTACTATTGATGTTGCGTATCGATATTTCTCTACGCCGAAACGCAAATTTATCATCGCTGATACGCCCGGACACGTTCAATATACACGCAATATGGTTACGGGTGCTTCGACGGCTAACGCTGCTCTTGTCTTAATTGATGCCCGAAACGGCGTTGTTGAACAGACTATTCGCCACGCTTATATTGCGTTTTTGTTAAAAATTCCGCATTTAATTGTGTGCATCAACAAAATGGATTTAGTAAATTTTCAGGAAGATATTTTTCTCAAAATTAAAAATGATTTTCTCAATATTTCGCAAAAATTAAACTTTTTAGATATTTCGTTTCTCCCGATTTCTGCAAAATTCGGCGATAATGTTGTCGAAAAATCTGCGAATATTTCTTGGCATTCGGGAGAAACTTTACTTTCGTTTCTTGAAAATTTGTCTATCGAAAAAGATGAGAATTTTACAGATTTACGTTTTCCTGTTCAAAATGTAATTCGTCCTCAGAACGAAAAATTTCACGATTTTCGCGGATATGCAGGCAGAATCGCAAGTGGAATTTTCAAAGTTGGTGAAAAAATTACGATTTTACCTTCTTTGCAAACTTCAACCATCTCTCAAATTTATTTTGCGACAGAAACTCTCGAAAAAGCCTTGCCTTCGCAGTCTGTTACGTTGCTTTTGTCCGATAATATTGACATTAGCCGCGGCGATATGATTGTTGGTTTAGAAAATTTGCCGAATATTTCGCAAGATATTTCGACAATGTTATGTTGGTTTAACTCTAAACCGTTGAATATCAATGCGAAATATATTTTGCGGCACACAACAACAGAGATGCGTTGTTTGATAAAAAATATCGATTTTAAAATTGATATTAACTCGTTGCAGGAAAATATTGTTGACAGAAATGTCGGAATGAATGATATTGCAAAAGTTCAACTTCGCACTTCGAAGCCGTTATTTTTCGATTCTTACGCAAAAAATCGCGTTACAGGAAGTTTAATTTTAATTGACGAAGGCACAAACGAAACGGTTGCTGCAGGAATGATTTTATAAAACTTTTTGCAAAGAGAATCAAAAAAAATTTAAAATCTTTGTCTGATTTCTCGAAATCTGACAAAGATTTTTTACAGAAAATTTATTTTATCAAAGTCATTTCGTTGATTAAGTGTTTTGCTCCTGCAAATTTTTCAATCACAAACAACACATAACGAATGTCAAGCGTGATATTTCGGCAATAATCGGGATGATACATTATGTCGCTCATTGTTCCTTCCCAAGTTCTGTCGAAATTTATTCCAATTAAATAGCCGTTTGCGTTCAAAACGGGACTTCCTGAATTGCCGCCTGTTGTGTGATTTGTCGCAATAAAACACAACGGCATTTTTCCATTTTCCGCATAATTTCCATAATCTTTGTTTTCGAAAAGCGATTTTAACTTCGGCGAAACATTATAATCATCAAATTCGGAGGCAATCATTTTTGATTTCTCTATTGCACCGTCTAATGTTGTCTGAAAATGATATGTTACTCCGTTTCGCGGGTTAAAACTTTTCACTTTTCCATACGAAATTCGCAACGTAGAATTTGCATCAGGATAGAATTTTTTTTCAGGCTGCATTTCTCGTAACGCTTTGATATACAAACGATTGAGTCTTGATAAATTATTTTCTAATTCCACCAAGGTCGGACTAACTTTGGAAATATAAACATCAATGAAATCTAAATATTGCTTGACAACAGGGTCTTTTCGCAATTTTTTAATCATTGAAGGTTTAAAATTCACCAAAAATTCGTTCACTTTGTCCTGCGAAACTAAAATAGATTTTTCAAAAACGTAGTCAACAAATTTTTCGTAATTTCCTTTGAATTTCGAATCAATAAATTTGTACGTTTCTGCGTGAAATTCTGACGGCAAACTGTCGCGGTAGGTTTTCAAAATTGCAGCCATAATTTTCTTGTCAGTCGGTGCATTATAATTTTTGAAAAAACCTTTCGAAACGATGGTTAGTCGGTCGATAATTTTTCGTTTCTCGGTTTCGGTGGTTTGGTCGTTGATGGCGAGTAAATTTCGAAATTCGAGTGCAAAACTCAATGCTTCGATGGTAAAAATTCCTTCAAACAGATAATCATCAACAAGAGCAAGCGGCGTCATTTGGTTGTAAACTTTTTCAAATTCAGCCAACAAAGTTCCATATTGTTTTTGTTTAGTTTCGTCAGAATTTGCCCATTCTTGAAATTTTTTCTCTAAATTTCGTTTTTTCTCGATAGCACCTAACTTTCGGAGTCCTGCCGTTTCGCCCATCCATTTTTTCCAATAATTGCTGATTCCTGCGTATTTTGCGGAATATTTGATTCTCACTTCTGCACTTTTTCCCATATCATTTTTCAAAATATTGATTCGTTGTTGTCTCAAATTAATTTGATGTGGGTTTTCAACCTCAGAAACCATTTGCACCGCAAACGAAGTTAAATATTCCTGTGTTCGTCCGGGGTAGCCGTAAACCATCGTAAAATCGTCTTCTTTCACTCCGCCGAGATAAATCGGGAAATATTTTTTGGGTTTATAAGGAACATTCTCTTTGGAATAACTCGCTGGTTGGTTATTTTTGTCCGCATAAATTCTGAAAACGCAAAAATCGCCTGTGTGACGCGGCCAATCCCAATTATCTGTGTCTCCTCCGAATTTTCCTATCGAAGAAGGCGGCGCACCGACTAATCTCACATCGCGAAAGACTTCAGAGATAAACAAATAATATTCGTTTCCATAGAAAAATGGTTTTATTACCGCTTGATATTTTCCATTTTCTGAAGCCGCTTTTTCCAAATCTTCGATAACCTTGCTAATTGTTGCTTGACGCACCGATTCTGGCATTCCCGAATTGACATTTGACAAAACTTTTTGCGAAACATCTTCCATTCGCACCAAAAAACTCACTGACAAACTCGGATTCGGCAATTCTTGCTCGCGATTCATCGCCCAATAACCGTTTGTGAGATAATCATTCTCGACAGAACTATGAAATTGAATGTTGTTATAGCCGCAATGATGATTTGTGAGAAGTAAACCTTCGTTAGAAATGAGTTCACCTGTACAGCCGCGACCAAAAAGAACGACCGCATCTTTCAAACTTGCCGCATTTACGTTGTAAATGTCATCTGCGGTGAGTTTAAAACCCAGTTTTTTCATATCTTCGATGTTGTATTGCGAGAGAAATAATGGAATCCACATTCCTTCGTCTGCTCGAATGACTTTCGAAAAGAAAAATAATACGAAAAATTGAATTGCTACAAATTTTTTTATCATAAAAATTTAGATTTTGTGAAAAATTACATCGCAAAAGTATAAAAAAAGCAGCATTTTCATAACTTTTTGCGAAAATTTTTTTAATTTTTCAACAAGAAATGTTATTAGTGAAAATTTTGTACAAATAATTCACTAAAATAATTGTTGTATTGAAAAAAAAGAGATATTTTAGAATGGTTGCACCGTTTTTGAAATGAAAAATTAGGTGCAAAAATAAAATCAAAAACATTGACATCAGCGGAATTAGAGCAGGATAAAGTTGCAAACTTTCGAGAAAATTGCCTTTGAGAAGTGCGATAATTGAACGCTGCATTCCGCACCCGGGACACTGAATCCCAAAAAATTTGCAATAAAAACATTCTGCCAGATGATTTTCTAACCACTCAATTAACGACATAATTTTAAAACTTTTTAATTTTGCAAAAGTAAAAAATTATCTCAAAATTGAAAAATTTAGAAATTTTTTTTATCTTTGTCCGTTAAAAAATTTGATTTTTTATGAGAAAAGAACTCTGTTGCGTGAGAACTTTTTATTTGGAAATGACGCAAAAACCTGAAAATTTTGCTTTCGAGACAAAAACTGAATATTCGATTTTGCAAAGTGAAAAACCGAATTTAGAATTTTATCGATTTTTGTACAATTTTGTCGGAAAAGATTGGAATTGGTCGCGGCGTTTATTGATGACTGACGAGGAATTGTTAAAAATAATTCATCATTCAGATACTGAAATGTATATTTTATATTCTGATGGTTGTCCTGTTGGTTTTGCAGAATTAGATTGTCGAAATAATGAAGAGATAGAATTTGTTTATTTCGGTCTGACAAAAAACTCTATCGGCAAAGGTTTGGGAAAATATTTGATGAATTTTATTATTGACAAAGTTTTTTCTCGCTCGCCGAAACGTTTTTGGTTGCATACCTGCGAGTTAGACCACCCAAAAGCAGTTGATTTTTATCAAAAAGCAGGTTTTTCGCTTTACAAAACGCAAAACGAAATGGAAGAAATTGTTTTTCAATAACATTTTCACCTGTAAGATTCGTAAATATAATCTGCGGCGTCGAAAAATTCAGAAGCAAGCACCATTAAAATTGCTTCGGGAGAGAAGGAATACATTTTATGCCAATCTTCGGGATATAAAATTAAACATTTGCTCGGCGAGTCGAGAATAAATTCGTGAGTTTCAATGTTGTTGTCGTTGTAAACGGTGCATTTTCCTGCCAAACAAATGGCTGCTTGCACCGTTTTATGATGTCGATGTCCGCCGCGAGCCGAATCGTCAACACCGTAGATGTAAAAAATACGTTTAATATCGAAAGGAATCACCTTTTCTATCACCGTGAGATTGCCGCGTTGGTCGGTGAAAGTTTTTAAATCGATTAATTTTGCCATAAAAATGTTTATTTTTCGAGATTTACTCCGCCGTTGATGTGCAAAGTAATAGTTTCGAGAGTTTCAAGACCGTCATTATCAACAACTTTCGCTGCGATTTTGTGAATGCCTTTTGTAAATTTATATTTTTGTAAACCGTCTTTGTCAATGTAAATGTCGGCAGAAAATTTTTCCTCGAAAGAGAAATCCCACGCATAAAATTCGATTTTTTTATTTTCATCGGCAACGCCCTCGGCTTTGAACGAGATTTCTGTCAACCCTGATTTATCTGTTTCGAAACTCAAAATTTCCAGTTTTAAACTTGGTTTCTTTGCAAACGGAATAAAACTGTCCACTCGAATTAACTCAATTATCACATTATCAACACTTTTGAGTCGGGCAATTTCCTCGATTAGTCCTTTTCCAAAAGAAAACGCAATTAAAAACCCTACAGGTTTTCCTGTTTCGCGGTTTTTTTCGTATAAATTTCTGTCGTTGCGAATAATTGCTGCGTGAAAATTATCGGCGTATTCTCTGCCGATGGAATCTTGTCTTTTGACTTGAATCGGAATTCCGTCTTTTGTTTTTCCATCAACTCCCTTGTCGCCGCGTTTTTTGAGATTTTCAATTCCGCCAAACATTCGCACAGCAAAACCTTCAAAGTCGAAAGCATCAGAGTTTCGCACGGTTTCGTAGTCGTATTTGTGCAACACTTTGACAAAAGGTTTCTGCAAAATATCTGCTTGTTTTTGCAGTCGCATTTCAGAAACAGAAATAGCAGTTGCTAACTCGTCAATTCCTACCCAATTTCGATTCAACTTATCTGCCACGCAAACCGTTGTTCCGCTTCCAAGAAATGGATCTAAGACAAAATCTCCTTCGTTTGAGGCACAAGAAATAATTCTTTCCAAAAGTTTTTCAGGTTTTTGTGTCGGATAACCAATTCTCTCTTTTGCGTGTGTTGTAACATTGCTGATGTCGTCCCACCAATCTCCAAGCATTACTCCTTTGCTCGGATTTAAAAAAAGTTTGAGTCTCGGAACACCGTTTTTAGTAAACTCAATTAAATTGTTTTCGTACAACAAATCTAATTTTTCAGAGTAAGACATTTTTTTTGCTTTTTCCTCACCAACAAGTTCAATAACAATTTCTCTTGGAATTCCCCAACTTCTCCCTCTTGACGCAGGATTATACCCTTTCCATTCCTCGTTTTTGGGCTTATTAGTCGGAGCTGTCAAATTGCTTGAACTATAAAAACCTTTTCCATTTTCGTGGCAATAAATTGCTTTTTTGTATTTTTCGCTGTGTTCTGTAAAAATCGAATAATAAGTGTATTCATCGGTTTTTGTGTAATAAAAAATGCTATCTTTTAACACAGGTAATTTTTTTGAAGCGTTGCTTTTTGCACTTGTTCGCTTCCACACAATTTCGTTTCTGAAATTATTTGCTCCGAATATTTTGTCGAGAATAAAACAACGAATATAAGAATTTGCGTGATAATCGCAATGCAGAAATATTGCCCCTGTCGGTTTCAAAAGTCGATGCATTTGCTCAACTCTTGGTTTTAACCATTCGATAAAGTTCATTATTCCGCCTGCCCAGCGGTCTTTGTAACTGCGAAGTTCTTGTGCCTCGCCCCAAATTAACTCTTGATTTTTTCCTGTAAAAAACGGCGGGTCGAGATAAATTAAATCAAAAATCTCGTTTTCCATTTTTTTCATTATCTCAAGATTGTCGCCCAAAAGTAACTGATTCATTATTTTTTTTTTTGCAAAAATAAAAAAATTTATAATTATGTAATTTCGATAAAAAATTTTCACAAAATTAAAAAATATTTTTGTTTTTTAAATAATTTTTATATTTTTGTAAAAAATTTCATTTTAAACATTTTTTTTGTATGCAAATTTTTCGAAAATTTTTAGTTCTTTTTCTTTTTAGTGCGAATTTCTTTTTTGTTTCTGCTCAAGATTCGGGTTTAAATGTTAAGATTTCTGCCGATTTAGTGACAAATTACATTTGGCGTGGCGGACATTCGGGGGCAATGTTGCAAACAGGGGTTTACAATTCGCAAACTTTTCTGGGACCGAGTTTTCAACCAACATTAGCCGTTCAGTACAACGGTTTCGAGTTAGGTGCGTGGGGTTCAACAGACTTTTTGGGACTCTACAAAGAAGCCGATTTATATGCTTCTTTTTCGAAAGCAGGACTAACATTAACAATTTACGATTATTATTGGGAATCAACCTGGACAACTGACCGATATTTCTCTTTCAATGACACAACAACAAAGCACATTTTAGAGGGAATTATCTCGTACAAATTGCCGATAAATCAAACTTCTCTGACTCTGACGGCAGGAATGATGTTTTTTGGGAATGACAAAAAATTTGACAAAGAAACGCGAATTTTTGATGTGAAAAAAAATAATTATTCAACATATTTCGAGTTGCTTTACAATTTTCCTGTGGGGCAACAAAATGTTGATGTTTTTGTCGGAGCAACACCGTCTGACGGATTTTACGGAGATTATTACGGCGGCGTCGAGGGTTTTGGAATTGTCAATATCGGAGTAACAGGCTATCGAAATATAAAAATTTCAAGCGAATATTCTTTGCCTGTAAAAGCGTCATTTATTGTAAATCCGCAGTCGGAGAAGTCGTATTTGCTTTTTGGAATCACTTTTTAACAATTTTTTCACAAAATATATCAAATTTCTCAATATTTTGATATGTTTTGTGAAATATTTTTTTTGAAAATTTCTAAAAATTAATTTGATATTCTCAAAAATTATTTTTAACTTTGCAAAAATTAAACATTTTTATTTCATTCTATGAATAACGATTTATTGTCTTTGTTACCTCAACCTTTGTGGCAATATTTTGGGCAAATTTGCGATATTCCACATCCTTCAAAACAAGAAGAAAAAATAATCAATTTTGTCAGAACTTTTGGCATTGACCTCAAACTTGAAACTGTTGTTGATAAAGTCGGCAACGTAATTATTCGCAAACCTGCGACCGCAGGAATGGAAAATTGTAAAGGAGTGATTTTGCAAACGCATCTCGATATGGTTCCGCAAAAAAACAGTGATTCTCCACACAATTTTGACACCGACCCAATTTTACCCTACATTGACGGCGAATGGCTCAAGGCACGCGGCACGACATTAGGTGCAGACAACGGCATCGGCGTAGCCGCAGCACTCGCTATTTTAGCAGACAACAACATTTCTCACGGTCCCATCGAAGCACTTTTCACCGTTGACGAGGAAACAGGCATGACAGGTGCTTTCGGACTCGAAAAAGGTTTATTGAACGGTGATATTTTGATTAATCTCGATTCCGAAGACGAAGGCGAACTCTACGTTGGTTGTGCAGGCGGCGTCAACACTATCGCAACTTTGCCGTACAAAACCGAAGTTTCGTTGAAAAATTCTGTTGCGTTTTTGGTTTCTCTCAAAGGTTTAAAAGGCGGACATTCAGGACTCGATATCATTTTGCAACGCGGAAACGCAAATAAAATTTTGAATCGTTTTCTCTATATTTTGTTGAAAAAATACAACATTAGAATTTCTGAAATTTGCGGCGGAAATATGCGAAACGCAATTCCAAGAGAAGCATTTGCAAAATTTACGGTTCTCAAGCGTTTTGCTTCGAAAATTAATCTCGAAACAGAAAATTTTGTTCAAATAATCAAAGACGAATTGTCAAGTGTTGAGTCTGATTTTACTTTTGAGGTAAAAGAAGTCGAAATGCCCGCAACCGTTATTGACAAAGCAGCAGCAACGAAAATGATTCGTTTAGTTTCTGCTTGCCCTCACGGAGTAATTAGAATGAGCAGCGAGGTCGAAGGCTTGACAGAAACTTCAACAAATTTGGCAATTGTCGAAGCGAAAGACGGAATGTTTATTTTCACAAATTTACTTCGCAGTTCTGTGAATTCGGCAAAAGAATATTTGCAGGAAGTTATTGAGAATGTTTTTGAATTGGCAGGAGCAAAAGTTGAACACAGCGGTGCTTATCCTGGTTGGAAACCGAATATTAATTCTCTGATTTTGAAGACGATGCAAAACGTTTATCAAGCGATGTACGGCAAAATTCCAGAGATAAAAGCTGTTCATGCAGGTTTAGAATGCGGGCTTTTTGGTGGAGTTTACCCGAATTTAGATATGATTTCTGTTGGTCCAACGATTCGTTTTCCACACTCTCCAGACGAGAAGGTCAATATTCCTTCCGTAGAGAAGTTTTGGAGATTCTTAGTCGAAACGTTGAAAAATATTCCAACGAAATAAAACTTTTTTTCAATAAAAAACTGTCAGATTTTTTCGAAATTTGGCAGTTTTTAAATTTTATTCACAAATTTTAACACATTTTAGTTTTGTACGAAAATTTATTAAACAAAAAAAGCAAATTAGCAATAATTGGTTTGGGTTATGTTGGTTTGCCGTTAGCTGTTTCTTTCGCAAAAAAAATTTCAGTAATTGGTTTTGATATTCAAAAAAATCGCATTGAAAAATTAACACAAAAAATTGACCCGAATAACGAGATTTCTGCAGAGTCTTTCGAGAATCTTGATATTTTTTTCACTTCCAATGTTGAGAATTTGCGGGAAGCGGCGGTTTTTATCATTGCCGTTCCGACTCCAATAGATTCTCATAATCAGCCCGACCTTTCTGCATTAGTCCATTCGACAGAGATGGTTGCAAAAAATTTGAAAAAAAATGATTATGTAATTTACGAGTCAACGGTTTATCCCTGTTGTACGGAGGAAATTTGCGTTCCGATTTTAGAGGAATTCTCAAATTTGAAGTTAAATATCGATTTTAAAGTTGGTTATTCACCCGAAAGAATTAATCCTGGCGATAAGATTCATACTCTTGAGAGAGTTATAAAAATCGTTTCGGGCAGCGATGAGGAAGCATTGGAAAATATCGCAAAATTGTATGAGTTAATTATTGAGGCAGGTGTTCATTGCGTTAGCGAGATAAAAGTTGCGGAGGCGGCAAAAATTATCGAGAATACACAGCGGGATGTCAATATTGCGTTGATAAATGAACTTTCGATTTTGTTTAATCGTATGAAAATCAATACGTTTGAGGTTTTAGAGGCGGCAGAGACAAAGTGGAATTTTCTGAGGTTTTACCCTGGACTTGTCGGCGGACATTGCATCGGCGTTGACCCATATTATTTGGTTCACAAAGCAAAGGAGTTAAATTATCACACTCAAGTAATTACGGCAGGCAGATTTGTCAATGATTCGATGGGAAATTATATCGCCAAGCAAATAGTTAAACGAATTATTTATGCGGGAAAAGACATTCGCCAAGCGCGCGTTTTGATTTTGGGAATCACTTTTAAAGAGAATGTTTCAGATATTCGCGGCTCGAAAGTTGTCGATATTATTCGGGAATTGAAAACTTATACCGTTGAAGTAGATGTTTTTGATTCTTTCGCAGAAAAAAATGAAGTTAAATCGGAATATAATTTAGAATTAATAAATTTTCCGCGAGAGAATTATTATGACGCAGTTGTTGTTGCGGTGAGTCATCGCGAGTTTTTGTCGTTAGATAAAAATTATTTTCGTTCTTTGATGCGAGACAAAATAATTCTGATGGATATCAAAGGAATTTATCGCAAAACTTTGTCGCAAGATGCAGAAATAATTTATTGGAGTTTGTGAAAAATGAATTTACATCAATGATTTTTCATTTCAAAAATTCTGTTTTCTGCTAATTTTATATATTCTAAATTATTTTCGTAGCCGATATATTTTCGTTCAGATTTTAAAGCAGCAATTGCTGTTGTCCCGCTGCCCATAAAAGGATCAAAAATTATGTCATTTTTGAAGGAATAAAGTTGTATTAGTCGATAAGGCAATTCGACAGGAAAAGGAGCAGGATGTCCGATTCGCTTTGCAGATTCGGTGTTCATTGCCCAAATTGATTTTGTCCATTCCATAAATTGTTCCTTCGAAATTGTGTTTTCTCGATTTTTTTGTTCGCGTTTATAATTTCCTTTCGAAAAAATTAAAATATATTCGTGAATATCTCGTAAAATTGGGTTACTTGCTGACTGCCAACTTCCCCAAGCAGTAGAAGTGCCTGCACCTGCCGATTTATTCCAAATAATTTCGCCGCGCATATTAAATCCAATTTCTAACATTATCTGTGAGATATAATCAGAAATCGGAATGTAAGGTTTTCTGCCTAAATTCGCAACATTGACGCAAGCCCTTCCTCCATTTATCAAAACGCGAAAAGTTTCGCAAAAAACATTTTTCAGAAAAGTTAAATATTCAGTCAAAGATAAATCGTTGTCATATTCTTTCGCAACATTATACGGCGGCGAGGTAATCATCAATGCAACAGAATTGTCAGGAATTTCTGCGAGATTTTCGGAATTTCCGAGTAAAATTTTATTCTCTAATTCTGTGGGAAAAATATTTTCGACAGAATTGTCAATATTTTTTACAGATAATTCGCTGTATAATTTTGTGTCATAAAACTTCGAAGAATCATGATTTACGCGGCTGGTTGTGCCGAAACTGCTTGTTTTTGTGCCTTTTCGAGATTTTTTTATTGTTTCCATAAATCGAGCCAACGTTCAAAATTGTTAAAATTAATTTTTTCTTTTTTCCAAAAAATTTTTATTTTCAAAGTTTCGCTATCATCAAGTAAGGTTCGCGAACCCTTCGCAGACATTTCTACACCCCGCGGGTTAGTACCTTTTTTAGGAAGTTTTATGTAATTTTCGCGACCAATTTTCGCAAGAATTTTAATTTGAGTTTTTTTTGAAATAAAATACAAACCACCTTCGCCATTCCAAATAATTTGAGACAAAAGCAAATCGCAATTTAGAGAATAATTTTTAGCAAATTCAAAAGATTTTTCCGCATCAACGGTCCAAATTAATTTTATTCCCGAATTTTTGCCCGAAATAGTTTTTATTGAAATTGGATTTTCGAAAACTTCAACATCAACTTCAGATTCGGTGATAGGAATGTCTGTTTGTACATTTTTTTCACCGAATTTGTAAATCAATAACGCAACTAAAATTTTTTCTCGCACCGAACCAACTTCCATTCCGATTTTTCCTGCTCTTGAACTTTCGAGTTCGGCAATTTGAAAAAGTGTTGGCAATTTTTGTTGAATTTTTTCGACAATTTCTTTGTCTGTAAATAATTCTAAAATTTTTGAACTCATTTTTCGGTAATTTTTTCTAAAAATTTGCCAAATTTTTTAGATTTGGCAAATTTTCTCGTTTATTTGTAAAGCAATTCTCTCACATAATTCGGCAAAACAAAAACGCTTCTGTGAATTTCCTCGTTGTAAAATTTCAATTTATGTTGTAAAGTGAAATTTTTTGCTTTTTCCACATCAAAATCTTTCACAGGATTCAGACCGTTTTTCGAACAAAGACAAAAACCCCACAAACCTGAAGGATAAGTCGGAATATTTGCCAAATACGGATGACAATTTGTTTTTCCAAAAATTCTGTTCATAACAGCAAAAATTTCTGAGTAAACTTCCGTATTATACCACGGCGATTCTGACTGATTTGTGAAAATGCCGTTTGGTTTTAAGATTCGGTGAATATTTCGGTAAAAATCTTCGGTAAAAATTCCTTCAGAAGGACCGCCCGGGTCGGTGCTGTCGACTAAAACTATATCATAAGTTTCATTCGGCGCATTTTTTACAAACGCAATTCCGTCTTCGACTCGAAGGTCAACTCTCGGATTATCAAACGAATTCGCCATTTGCGGCAAATGTAAACGACTTGCTTTTATCACCAACTCGTCAATTTCAACAATTGTAATTTTCGAAATCGATTCGTGTTTTAAAAGTTGCGTAACAACTCCGCCGTCTCCTGCTCCGATGACTAAAACTTTTTCAGGTTTTGGGTGCGAAAGACAAGGAACATGCGAAATTGCCTCGTGATACACAAACTCGTCTCGCTCGGTTGTCATTACTTTGCCGTCAATAATCAACATTTTGCCGTATTCGAGAGTATCATACATTTCGACTTTTTGATATTGCGAAGTCTCTCGAAACAACATTTCTCCCGTATGACGAACTGAGAATGCAATATTTGGATTTCTTTCTGTAAACCAAACATTTCTTTCGTAAACAGGTTTTGCGTTCGTCGCAGGAATTTTGTCAATCTCGTACTCAAATTTGGGGAGAAGATGTAATTGTCCTCTCAACAATTCCATTGCTGAAACGTGTTTCGCCGACAATTTTTCTTTCAAAAAATCGAAAGCAATCCAAGGATTAATTAAACTTCCGCAAGTGTAAATATCTACGGCGGCATATCGATATTCGGGCCAAGTATGAATTGCCAAATGACTTTCCTGAATCACAACAACTCCCGAAACGCCGAAGGGCGAAAAATGATGAAATGTCGAATTGATAATTGTTGCGTCAGCCTGTTTTGCCGCTTCGAGCATATAATTTTCAATATCAACAACATCTCGCAAAACTTCTTCGTTGCAGTCGTACAATTCAACTAAAATATGTCTTCCTAAACTTCCGTTCATTTTGTAAAAAAAATTATTTTTTGCTTAAAAATTCTGCGATTCCTTGTTGCGAAGGTTTAACAGCCTTATCTCCGCTTTTCCAATTTGCAGGACAAACCTCGCCGTAATTTTCGAAATGTTGAAGTGCATCAACCATTCGCAAAACTTCGTCAACATTTCTGCCCAAAGGCATATGATTTACCACCTGATGTTGAACAACACCGTTTTTGTCAATTAAAAATAAACCCCTGAAAGCACGCGGAACGCCTGAAAAAACCAATTCGCCTGCCTCGTCATACTCGTAATGTCCTGCAAGAACATCATAATTCTCCGAGATAACTTTTGACTGGTCAGCAACAATAGGATATTTTACTCCTTTGATTCCGCCGTCTTTTAACTCAGTTTGTAACCATTTCCAATGCGAAAATTCAGAATCTACCGAGCAACCAACAATTGCTACGTTTCGTTTCTCGAATTCAGTCATTTTGTCTTGAAAAGCCAAGAGTTCGGTGGGACAAACAAAGGTAAAATCTGCAGGATAAAAGAAAAAAACTACGTATTTTTCACCCAAATATTGTTCCAATGAAAAATCGTTGATAATTTCTCCGCCGTTGATAACTGCTTTTGCTTTGAAAGCGGGTGCTTCTTTGCCAACTAAAACTGCCATTTTGTGTAATTTTTAGAAAAAAAATTTTTGCAAAGATAAAAATTTTTTCTGAAAAATATTGAGAAATTTTTTAATTTTGTCAAAATTTTTGTTAAAAATGAAAAAATTAATCAAACCGAAGCGATTAAAACTCGGTGATTCTGTTGGTTTAATTGCCCCTGGAAGTGCAGTAACATCGTTGCAACTGCAGGAAACGGTTACAAAAATCGAAAAACTTGGTTTTCACGTAATATTGGGAAAACATATCGAAAAGAAAAATGGTTTTTTGGCAGGAAACGACCAAGAAAGAGTTTTTGATATAATGCAAATGTTTGAAAATCAAGAAGTTGATGCGATTTTTTGTATTCGAGGAGGCTACGGTTGTTTGAGAATTTTACCTTTTCTAAATTATGAAGTGATTTCTCGACATCCCAAAATTTTTATTGGTTACAGCGACGTAACTGCTTTATTACAAAGCATTTACAAATTTTCAAATTTAGTAACTTTTCACGCACCTTTGGGCGTTTCGAGTTTCAACGAATATACTTTTTCGCAATTTCAGAAAGTTTTAATGTCTGAAACGAAAAATTTGGAATTGAAAAATAGCGAAAATATCGAAGTTTCGCCTTATTTTATCAATGAAGGAATTTGCGATGGAATTCTTAGCGGCGGAAATCTTGCCGTTCTAACTTCTTTATTATCAACGACTTTCGAGCCAAATTTGCGAAATAAACTTCTTTTCATAGAAGACATCGGCGAGGCACCTTATCGAATCGACAGAATGTTGACTCAATGGTTGTTGAGTGAAAATTTTCGACATTTAAAAGGAATAATTCTTGGAATTTTTAAAAATTGCGACATCAATAACGATGATGTTACCTCAGAAAATTCTTTTTCTCTTGCTCAAGTGCTTGATGAACGGTTGAAAAATCTCAATATTCCGATTTTTTATGGTTTTTCTTTTGGGCATATTTCTGAAATTTGCACTTTGCCGCTCGGAATAAAATGTCGTTTAGATTCGAAAAATCAAAAAATCACGTTGTTAGAAAACTCTGTTTTGTGAAAATTTTGCGAAAAAATTTTTCAAATTGTCAAATAAATTATTAACTTTGCAAAAATTAATTTAAAATTTTTTTCGAATGAAAAATACACCGTTCACTCATATTCACCAAAAATTAGGTGCAAAAATGGCACCTTTCGCAGGTTATAATATGCCGATAGAATATTCGGGACTTATAGACGAACACATCACGGTTCGCACAGGAGTCGGGGTTTTCGATGTTTCGCATATGGGCGAATTTTGGGTAAAAGGAGAAAAAGCACTCGATTTTGTGCAAAAAGTTACCTCAAATGATGCTTCTGTTCTTACCCCTGGCAAGGTTCAATATTCCTGTTTTCCCAATGGAAAAGGCGGAATTGTTGATGATTTGTTGGTTTATTGCTATGAACCGCAAAAATATTTGCTCGTTGTGAACGCTGCGAATATTGACAAAGATTGGGCTTGGTGTAATTCGCAAAATGATTTAGGTGTTGTTCTCGAAAATGCTTCAGATAACACTGCTCAACTTGCCATTCAAGGTCCAAAAACTATTGAAACATTGCAGTCTCTGACAGATATTGATTTGTCTAAAATTGTTTATTATACCTTCGTTACGGGGAAATTTTTGGGTTGCGAGGTAATTCTCTCTGCAACGGGTTACACAGGTTCGGGCGGTTTCGAGATTTATATGCGAAACGAAGACGCTGTGAAAATTTGGGACGCAATTTTCGAAGCAGGAAAACCTTACGGAATTAAACCCATCGGACTCGGAGCAAGAGACACTTTGAGACTCGAAAAAGGATTTTGTCTCTACGGAAACGATATTGACGACTCAACATCGCCCATCGAAGCAGGACTCGGTTGGATTACAAAGTTTGTTGACCACAAAAATTTCATTGACAAAAACGTACTTTTAGAGCAAAAAAACAAAGGAGTAACTCGCAAACTTGTCGGTTTCTCAATGATAGACAGAGGAATCCCAAGACACGAATACCCCATTGTTGATGCTTCGGGCAACGAAATCGGCAAAGTAACTTCAGGCACGATGTCTCCGATGTTAAAAGTCGGAATTGGAATGGGCTATGTGAAAACAGAATTTTCAAAATTAGATTCAGAAATTTTTATCTCAATAAGAGGCAAAAATTTGAAAGCAAAAGTAGTTAAAATTCCGTTTTTATAGGATTTTTTTGTAAATTGATTATAAAATTCTGTCAGATTCAAAAAATTTGACAGAATTTTTTCTCAAAAATATAAAATTTTTCTAAAATCTTATTCCTAAAACTAAAATATCATCGATTTGTCTGCTGTAACCTTTCCAATTTTGATGAGTTTGCCACAAAATTTCCTTTTGTTCTTCCAAAGGAAGATGAGAAATCTCTAATAGTAATTGTTTAAAGCGTCTCGTTTTAAATTTTTCTCGATTCGTTTCGTTAAATTGGTCGATATAACCGTCTGAAAACAAATAAATAACATCATTTTTCTGAATTTCAACATACTGAGATTCAAAACTTTTTTCTTTCGCATAAATTCCTATCGGATTCGAAGTTGCTTTCAACTCGATAAGTTGTTTATCACGAATGAGAAAGGCAGAATTGTATGCACCTGCAAAATCAAGAATGTTCGTTTCGAGATTTAAAGCACAAAAAGCGATGTCCATTCCGTCTCTTGAGTCGAGTTTTTCGTTGGTTTGCTTCAAAGTTTTTTTAATTTGAATGCGAAGTTCCTCTAAAACTTGATACGAGTTTTGTATATCTTCTCGTCTTGTGATTTCGTTTAACAAAGAAATTCCCAAGGCACTGACAAACGCCCCAGGAACGCCGTGACCTGTGCAGTCTGCGACTGAGAAAAGTAAATGTTGATGAATTTGCGAGACCCAATAAAAATCGCCTGAGACAACATCTCTTGGCTGAAATAAAATAAAATAATCTGAAAAACATTGCTCGAAAATTTCGCTTTGCGGAAGCATTGCTGCTTGAATTCGGCTTGCGTAATTGATGCTGTCGGTGATTTCTTTGTGTGCTTTCTCGATTTTCTGCTTTTGTCGAATCACTTCGGCGGTTCTTTCTGCAACTTTTCGCTCCAAAATATTTTGAATCTGAATTAAATTGCGTTCGCGAATTTTTATAAACAAAAATATCGCTGAACCAACAATCAAAAAATACATCACATACGCAACATTTGTGCGATACCAAGGTGGACGAATGCGAATTTTTAAACTGCACCCAATCTCATTCCAAATTCCGTCATTATTTGAACCTTTTACCTTGAAAAAATAACGTCCGGGCGAGAGATTCGGCACAATGACAAAATTTCGCGTACCAATTTCGAGATATTCGTCCATTAAACCTTCGATTTTATAGGAATATTTATTTTTCTCAGGTTTCGTAAAATCAAGAGCCGCCAGTTCAATGACAAATTCGTAATAATCCGAATTTAAAATTAACTCGTCATTTTCGCCAATACGAATTTTAATTTTTTTGTTAAAATCATTTTTCACAATTCCTGAAATAACTACCGGCGGAATATAATCGTTGTCTCGCAAAGAATCGGGATAAAAAGAGTTTAAACCGTTCATTCCGCCGAAAAAGATTTCGCCATCCGCACTTTTATAACGAGACTGCAAATTAAACTCGACACTTTGCAAACCTTCTTCGACAGAATAAGTTCGAAATGTCTTTGTTTCTCTATAAAAACGCGAGAGTCCGTTTCCTGTTGCGAACCAAAGATTTTTTCGGTTGTCCTCCAAAATCTCATACGTTATATTGCTGGGCAAACCGTTTTCTTTGCTGTACAACGAAAATTTTCTCGTTTTTTTATCAAAAACATTGACGCCGTCGTTAGTTCCAATCCAAATTTTTCCCTCAAAATCCTCACACAACGCAACAACAAAATTATTTGACAAAGAATTTACGTTTCCTGTTTCTCTCTGAAAATGTGTAAAACTTTGATTTTTAACGTTATACCAATCTAATCCATTTGAAGTAGCAATCCAAATATCGCCGTCCTTGTCGCAAATGATATTATAAATTAAATTTGAGGAGATTCTTGGTTCTGAAGTTGCCGCAACGAAATGCTTCGAAAAACTGTTATTTAAGTCAAAAATATAAACTCCGTTTTGCGTTCCGACCCAATATTTATTTTCCTTATCCTGTTTTATAGAAGTAATTCGCAAATTATTGAAGTTCGGCAAATCTGAATTGTTAAAAAATTCGCTATAAGGAACGAAAGAATTTTTTTCTTTGTTGTAAATTGAGATTCCGTTTCGAGTGCCGAGCCAAATTTGCTTTTTGTTGTCCTCGAAAATTACGTGAACAAAATCGTTAGAAATATAATAATTTCCTTTGCCTTGCGTAGAGAAATGTTCAACTTTTTGCGTTTTGCGGTCAAAAATATTGAGTCCTTTTCCCCAATTTCCGACCCAAACTTTTCCGCTTTCGTCCTTATAAACGCCTGCGATGATGTTGTCCAAAAAATTTACGGAATAAATGCCGTTATTTTTGCGATAAAGATTAAACTTAGGTCTTTTCAAATCTGCTTTTGCGATGCCGTTTAATGTTCCTGCCCACAAATTTTTCGATTTATCAAAAAATAACGACAAAACATCATCACTCAATAAACCGCTTTGCGTATTGTAAGTTTCGACAAAAACGATTTTATTTTGTTTGAGATAACATTTGTTTAAACCGCCATATTCCGTTCCAACCCAAATATTTCCTTCAAAATCTTGCTGAATACAACGAATAAAATTATCGCTTAAACGAATTTTTTGTTGCGAAAATCTCGTAAATTGTTTATTAATTTTGTTAAAACGATTTAAACCGTTTTGCGTTCCGACCCAAATAAATCTGTCTTTGTCCTCGAAAAGTGCGGTAATTACGTTGCTTGAGAGAGAATTTGTGTCTTTGGGATTTGTAAAATAATTTGTAAACTTTTCTGTTCTTGGGTTAAAACAGGCGAGTCCTTTGGTTGTGCCGCACCATATTAGTCCTTCGCTGTCTTCGATAATCGGAATATTCTGGTCAAAAACTGACGCATCATACTCAATTTCGGCATTTTGATACGTTTTTAACTCATCATTTTGTGTGTTGTACAAATTCAGAAATGGCGGCGTGTTGATTAAAATAGTCCAATTACTCCCGACGGCGAGTCCGTAAACGTTGTTATTGAAAACATCTCTGAAATAATTTTTTTTGTAATTAAAACGAGAAAATTTCCCTGTTTTAACATTTAATTTATTGAGTCCGTCTTTTGTCCCGACCCAAATATTACCTGTGCCGTCTTCGGTAATCGAATAAATCCAACTATCAGAAAGTGAGAAACTGTCTGTGAAATTATGATAAAAATTTTCAAAACGGTAACCGTCAAAGCGATTTAAACCATTTTGTGTGCCGAACCAAATATAGCCCTTGCTGTCTTGATAAACACAATTTCCTACGCTTTGCGACAAACCTTTGTCTACTCCAAAATGAGTAAAAAATAAGTTCTGTGAAAAGGTTTTTTGTGTGTAAAATATTGAAAATAAACAAATTACAAAAATAAATATTGATTTCATAAACAAAAAAATTTATTTGCAGCAAAGTTACAAATAAATTTTTAATTTGAAAAGTAAAAAAATTATTTTTCAAATAAAAAAAATCGCTGTTGTTGCGAACAGCGGTTTTCGACATTTTTAGATTAATCTCTACTTTGTGGAATATTTATATTTTCCGTCCTCGCCAATCCAAATAGTGATTTCAGAAATACCGCAAAGATTTAACCCATAAATTACCACTGAGGTTTGCTCACTTTCATCCTCGGTCAATTTCATATCCCAAGTGCAAGTTTGCTCGCCGTCATCGTTGAAATTTACTTCAATAGTTGCTCCATCTGCAACTATATCTTGTGGGAGAATATCTTTTCCCCAATTTGTTGTGTTTGCATCAGTTACATAAACGCCGTAAAGCGACATTCCAGTTTTATTCACGATTTTAAAATCTAAAGCGCTTTGAGCATTCGCAAACTGAAAAATGCCGACAAAAGCAAAAATCGCAAATAATGAAATCAATTTTTTCATAGAAAAAAGATTTAAAATTGAGACGCGAAGATAACATTTTTTCGAAATAAACGTATATTTTTCGAAAAATATTTTTTTATTTCATCAAACCTTTCTCCTTAAGTGCTTGATAATTAGACCGCAAACGCAAAAACCAAAAGATTTTCTCTTCTTGATAAAATTCACTGCTATTCGCAACAGGTCGTTTCACGCGTTGATAAAAATATAGAAAAAATGATTTCGTCAGACTGCCGTCAGGTTTTTCTGAAAAATAATAAAATGGAAATAAACTTTTTTCTGTCTCACCGTCAAGTTTTTTATTTGCCCAAATCAAATGACAAAAACGCTTCTCAAAATCGCCGTTTTCGTATTTCTCTTGCGTATAAAGTTTCCACAAAAAATTCTTCGAAGTGCTTTTTGTCGCAAAATTTTGTTCATATTTGTACAGAAACCACAAAATTCTATGCGTATTTTCAACAGAATCTTGAGAATGATAATAAAACGGCTGAATCGAAAATAATTTCGAAGTTTCAGTTTTTTCATACCAAACCAAAGGCACAAAACGAAAATATTGATAACTTTTATCTCGTTGATATTCACAAAACGGATATAAAAAACTCCATTCCTTGCGTTCAGCGTCTTTTTTGTAACGAAATAAAATAAACAAAACATTGAATTTCGAAAACGAATTGTCAACCGAACTCCCTGCAGAAAATATCGGCGCAAACGTAAACGACTTATAATTTTGCGTTTTATAACTCCAAATAAGCGGAAAAAAGACTTTGTGATTTCGATTTTTATCCTTCACAGCCCAATAAAGCGGAAAAAAGACTTCTTTTTTCGAAAAATTCCCCGAATCTGAATTTGTCTTCGACCAATAAAGCGGAAAAAGTGTTGTAAATTTTTTATTCTCCTCCTCAAACCTCCAAAATAACGGCGTAATAACCAAATGCTTTTTATTGTTTTTCAAAGACCTTCCACCCGAATAAAACGGAATAATCGTAAGAGATTTGTAATCAAGATTTTTAGAATGCCAAAAAAGCGGAAAAAGTGTGTGATAATTCTTATTCGAAGATTCGTAAGCCCAATAAATTGGGAAAACTACGTTTTTTGAATACATTTCTCCGCCCATCTCAAATTTTCGATTCCACCAAATCGGAAACAAAACATTTTTGTAACCAAACTCGTTTCGAGTGTGCCAAAAAAGCGGCGTAATAATCAAATGTTTCTCTTTGCGTTGCGGCGAATAACCGTAAGAAATAAACGGAACAAAAGTAAACGAATGATAATTCTCATCTTGATATTTCCAAATAAACGGAAAAACAACTTGATTATTTTCAAATTTATTCTTCTTCGCCCAAAAAATCGGAAACAAAACGCTTCGATAACTGCTGTCTGTTTTATCTTTTTTGTACCAAAAAAGTGGAAAAACAACTTTTTTATTTTTTAAACTTGTCTCGCGCGACCAATAAATTGGAAAAATTGTATTTGCAAATAACGAATCGCCGTTGTAAAGAATCTGTTTTTTCTGCCACCAAATCGGGAAAAGTACGTTTTCGTAGCCCAATTCTTTGTCATCGAAATGCCAAAAAAACGGAGTTACCGCAAAATACGTAAATTTTGTAAATTTATTTTTGCCGTATGAAAAAAATGGAAAAAACGTTCGAGAAGTGCGAAAAGAATTTTCATAATCAAAATAAAACGGAAAAAATGTTTTATTATTTTTTTCTTTATCTCGATACGACCAATAAAACGGAAATAAAGTACTTGAATGCAACGTATCATTCGACAAAATCTCGGTTTTATTCCAAAAAAGCGGAAAAAATGTGTTTGTAATTTTATTTGGCGAGACAAAACGCCAAAAAAGCGGCGTAATTGCCAAATGTTTAACTTTTTTATCAGACGTTTCTCCTTTCGAAAAGAACGGAATAAACGTAAATGACTTATAAAATTCACTTTTCAAGTCCCAAATCAAAAAACCATACGACTTATTATTCGTATTTTTGTCTTTGTAACGAAAATAAAACGGAATAAAAATGTCTGTGTACCTTGCATTTTCGCCTTCGCCGACTTTTATATTCCAAAAAATCGGGAAAAATGTATTTTTGTATCCGTCTGCGGTTTTGAAATGCCAAAAAAGCGGCGTTATCGCAAGATGTTTAAACGAAGAATCTTTCGAAATACCTTTCGAAAATAATGGAAAAAACGTTATTGAGTGATATTTCTCATTTTTCAAATTCCAATACAACGGAAAAAACACAGAATTTTTTTTATAATTGTCTTTGTATTTCCAAAAAATCGGAAAAACGACTAACTTTTGAAACGTATCTTTATAATTTTTCACATTGCTGTACCAAAAAATCGGAAAAAAAGTTTTTCGTTGAACATTTTTTTTCGTTTTTGCCCAATAAAACGGAAATAAAACCGTTTTCTGAAACGTATCTTGCGGCGATTTAACATCTTTGTACCAAAAAATGGGAAAAATTATTTTTTCATTTTCAAATTTATTCCGATAAGAACGAAAAATTAACAAAAACGAAAAATTTTCGAAGGAATTATAGGAATAAGAAAACTTTTTATAATGAAAAAGCGGAAACAAAGTTTTTTTGTCTTCATATTTATTGCGATAACTCCACCAAAACGGGAAAAATACGGTTTTTAACGAGGAATCTGAAAAATTATTTCTGTACCAAAAGAGCGGAAATATCATTTTTTCATTTTTCTGTTCATTTCGAAAACTCCAATAAACATATAAAAACGAAAAAAGCGTTGAAGTGTCGTTTTGCGAATATTCGTTTTTGTAATAAAACATCGGAATCAACGTTTTTCGGTGTTTGTACTTATCTCGATAACTCCAATAAAACGGGAAAAGCACAGTTTTGCGAATAGTATCTTTTAACAAATAATTGCGTTTATACCAAAAAAACGGAAATTGCGTGATTCTCAATATTGACGAATCTTGATAAGTTCCTAAAAGTGCTGGATAAACCGTGTGATGATAAATTGTGTTGTTGAAATTTTTCTCTTTTCGATATCGATAAATTGGGAAAACAGTTTTTCTATGTTCGTTTTTATCTTGATGAGTCCAAAAAATCGGGAACAAAGTTGTTTTTCGAATCGTATCTTGCAGATAAACTTGTTTTTTATTCCAAAAAATTGGGAAAAAAACATTTTTATTTGTTCGCGAGTCTTCGAAATGCCAAAAAAGCATCAGAATCGAGAAATATTTATCTCTTGCATCAACTTTTGAATTGCCAGCAGAAAATAAGGGCAAAAAAGTAAACGATTTATAACTTTTGTCGTTAAAATTCCACACAATCGGGAAAAAAATATTGACTTTTTCGAAAGTATCTCGATATGAGAAATAAAATGGAATCAGAAAATTAGAAAATTCTACACTTTTTTTCTCTTTGTCCAATCCTTCTGCGTGCCAAAAAAGCGGCGTTATGGCGAAATATTTCTTTTTTTCAGAATTTCCCTTCGCAAAAAGCGGGAAAAATGTTGCGAAAAGTTTGTCTTTGTTGCGAAATTGCCAATAAAACGGCAAAATAACGAGATGCGAGGTTTGCAAAATTTTGTCATTTTTATAAAACATAAAAAACAACAAATTATTTTTCACAAAAAGTCCGTCTTGCGATTTAGAAAACTCGGCGGCATTCATATAAGGTAGAAATTCGAGAATTCGTACAGATTTAATTTGCCTGTCTTTTTCGGTATATTTTCGAAAAAGAGAGGGATAATAAAATGTTGCGAGTCGAAAATCTGAAAAATTTTGCGAGTCGGTTTTCCAAAAAAACGGCAATAAATGCGAATGTTTATAACCTGTTTTGAAATTTTCGCGATTTCTGTAAATAGTGAAAAAAATTTGTAAATCTTTCTCGTCTTTGTTTTTTCGATATTGAACGATGGGCCACAGATTTTCGAGTCGCACTCTTGTTAGTCCGAAGTCAAATTTCATCTGATTTTTTGCCGTGTCGGGCTGTGCGGAGATTGAGAAAATATTTAGAAAAAACAATATGATAAAAAAAAGAGTTTTCATAAGAAATTTTGCGTAAAAAATTTTTACTAAATTACAAAAAAAATTTAAAAAAACAAATTTTTATCTAAAAATTTCAGAAAATGATGAAAAAATAAGTTAAATAAAATAAAATATAGTTAAAATAAATTTTGTAAAATCTGAAAAATTATTATATTTGTTAAACAAAAAAGAATAATTTTGAATTATTTAAAATATTGATAAACAAGTAATTGGGTGAAAAAATAAATGCTTTTAGATAATTTATTTATTATCTTTTTGTAAAAAATTAAACTTTTTTTGATATGGATGTAGAAACAAAACTCATTTACACCAATAATTTAGGAAAAGTGTATTCTGAAAAATTAGAAAAACACTTATTGATTGATGAATTGGAAATTGCAAAACATCTCGCAAATTTCGGGAAAACAGTCATTTTGAAAAAGGAAATGGATATTTCGAATATCAAAAATGCAGATGCGGTAGTTGATGGAAAGATAATTGAGTTTAAAACAATTTCGAATGCAACAAATTTTAAACGTGCAATTGAAAATGCGTTGCGTAGAAGTAAAAAACAGGCAAAAAATACTTTGTTATATATAAAACAGAAATTTTGCCTTTCTGATTTATACAGAGGTATTGAAACTGCAATAAAATTTGATAAAAGTAAAAAAATAACAGAAATTCAGATTCTTTTTTCTGATGGAAATTTAAAAATTTTGTTGAGAAATCAAATAGAAAATGGTAGTTACAAGGAACTCTTAAAATAAAAGTGCTATGTTTTGCATAGCACTTTCCGAGGCAGTCGACCACCAACGGTGGACGGCTATATTTCTCAAAAAATATCATCACAGATAATATTTTTGAGAAAATTAAAATTATTTGTATTCCGTACAAAAAACAAAAATTAATAATACAAAGATATAACGTATTTTTACATTATACAAATTTTATTCAATAGATTTTCACATTTTTTATACATAAAGCAGGAATCTCAATACAAAAAGCAATTATCTCTGTATAAAATAATTTTAATAAAAATGCTTTTAGTAAGAGATATTAAGCAAAATATTAATTTTTCTCTAAAAAATTTGTAAAATAAAATTTTTTATTTACTTTTGTGAAAAAAAGAATGCTATGAATTTTTATGAACGTTTTAAAATAACCATTCACATTTCAATTCTTGCGATTACGTTGATTTTTTGTGCAGTCATTTTACACTTTTCGATAAAAAATCGCGGAAAAGCAGCGAACGTAATTTCTGTTATTGGAATGGCAACGAAAGATTTTTCCTCCGATTTAATTGTTTGGCAGGGTTCATTTCTTCGAAAAAATATGAATCTCAAAACCGCTTATGAAGAGTTGGACAAGGACAAAGAAATTTTGCGTAAGTATTTGATTTCCAAGAATGTAAATGAGAAAGATATTGTCTTCTCGGCTGTTGATATTGCAAAAGATTTTGAACAGAAATATGACAGAAACGGTCTTGTTGATAATGTTTTCACAGGATTTCGATTAACGCAAAGAGTTTCTATTGAGTCAAAAGAGGTAGAGAAAATTGAAGAAATTTCGCGGCGTGTTACGGAATTGATAAATAGCGGCGTAGAATTTTATTCAGAAATTCCGCAATATTATTACACAAAACTTGCGGACTTGAAACTTGAGTTAATTGCGATGGCATCCGATGACGCACACAAAAGAGCCGAATCTATTGCTTCTAAATCGATGGCAAAATTAGGAAAATTGCGTGCAGCCAACGCAGATGCGTTTCAAATTACGGCAAGATATGTTTCAGAAACGTTTACTTACGGCGGTTTATATAACACTTCTGCCAGAAATAAAACTGTAACCATCACAATTCGCATTCAATACGAAATCGAGTAAACCAATTTTTGAGAAACAAAAACAGTTTTCACTGAAAAGTGAAAACTGTTTTTTACTTCACAACCACTTTTTGTGTAGTTACACACGCAAATTGACGGAATTTACATTTTTTCAACAAAAGAAAATTTTTTTCGACAAAAAAACAAATTTTTTAAAAAATAATTGTAAATTTGCAGAA
>DYQK01000071.1 GCA_020719385.1 Rikenella microfusus
TTATGGGTGTTCCGATAACTTTTTTAAACAAACATAATCCCGAACAATTCGAAATAATTGGTCAAGGTCAAGGAAATCTTTATAGGGAACTTACTCCACAAGGATTAAAAGCAAAATTTGTCGAAGATTATTATAAATCTGGAGGAACTGGTTTTATTAAAGAAGATCATCCTGTTTTGGGATATTATGATAACAAAGGAAAACCGATAATTCCGTATATGAGAATCATCATCAAAAACAAAAAATTATGAAAATTGAACTCAAAGAGATTACTATTCGAGAATTATCTGATGACTACAAAGATAATGCTGAAGACGGTGTTGTTGGTTACAGCGGCAAACTTGACATTCGCCCGCCGTATCAACGGGAATTTATTTACAAAGAGAAGCAGCGCGATGCCGTTATCAATACGGTAACAAAAGATTTTCCGTTAAATGTGATGTATTGGGCAGTTCGAGAAAACGACAATTTCGAGATTATTGATGGTCAACAACGGACAATTTCGATTTGTCAATACATAAACGGCGATTTTGCTTTCGATTTCAGATTTTTTCACAATTTACAAAAAGACGAGCAAGAGCAAATTTTAAATTACAAATTGATGGTTTACATTTGCAGCGGAAGCGACAGCGAGAAATTAGAATGGTTTCGCACAATTAATATTGCGGGCGAGAAACTTTCAGAGCAGGAATTACGAAATGCCGTTTATGCGGGTTCGTGGCTTTCTGATGCAAAAAAATATTTCAGTAAAAATGGTTGTGTTGCTTCGAGAATCGCAAGCGATTATCTCGACGGTTCGTACATTCGCCAAGATTATTTAGAAACCGCCATTGATTGGATTTCTAACGAAAATATTGAGATTTACATGGCAAATCATCAACATTCGCAAAACGCAAATGAATTGTGGTTGTATTTTAAGTCTGTAATTGATTGGGTTGCTGTAACTTTTACCAAAAAACGAAAGTTGATGAAAAGTGTAAATTGGGGCAAACTCTATAACGAATACAAAGATAAATCTTTCGACACAGCCGAAATCGAAAAAGAAACAGAAAAACTGATTCTTGACGATGATGTAAGCAATAAAAAAGGAATTTATTTTTATATTTTGACTCGCAACGAGAAATATCTCTCGATTCGAGCGTTTACCGATTCTATGAAACAAAAAGTTTACGAGAAGCAAAAAGGTTTTTGCGTCAAATGCGGCAAACATTTTGAAATTTCAGAAATGGAAGCCGACCATATTACTCCTTGGCACGAAGGCGGAAAAACAAACGAGGGAAATTGTCAGATGTTATGCAAAAAATGCAACAGAGAAAAATCAGGAAAATAATCTTTCTTAATGCCATCGCTTTGAGCAATGGCATCAATTTTTTGAAATTTCGCCCTAAATCATCGTATTTGGCAGTTTGAAAAATAATTTTATAAATTTTCGTGCATTTCGTTAAATTTCTTTTCCTCCGTATTCCATCAAGTAAGTTTTTATAAAAGAGTCAATGTCGCCGTCTAAAACGGCTTGTACATCGGAAGTTTCATAAGAAGTGCGTAAATCTTTCACCATTTTATACGGATGCAAAACGTAACTTCGAATTTGCGAACCCCACTCAATTTTTTTCTTTTTCCCCTCAATTTCTGCCTGAATTTCCCTTCGCTTTCGCAATTCCATTTCGTAAAGATGAGATTTCAAAATACGAATTGCGTTTTCTTTGTTTTTTAACTGCGAACGCGTTTCCGTATTTTCCACTGTTATTCCTGTCGGAACGTGACGAAGACGAACACCTGTCTCCACTTTATTGACATTCTGCCCGCCGGCACCGCCTGACCGAAATGTGTCCCACAAAATATCCGCAGGATTTATCACAATTTCGATTTTGTCATCCACAACGGGAGAAACAAACACCGAAGCAAAAGTTGTATGTCGTTTATGATTCGCATCAAAAGGAGAAAGCCGCACCAAACGATGAACACCATTTTCACTTTTGAGATAACCATACGCATAATCCCCGATAAATTCGAGAGTTACAGACTTTACTCCAATCTCCTCGCCTGCTTGAAAATCAATTTCTTTGACAACACAATTATTTCGTTCACCCCAACGAATGTACATTCGCATCAACATTGCCGCCCAATCGAGACTTTCTGTGCCGCCAGCACCCGAATTAATTTTTATAATTGCTCCGAATTGGTCTTCCTCGTTGCGAAGCATATTTTTAAACTCCAATTCCTCGATTTTTTTCAATGTTTCTGCAAATTGAAAATCTAAATCAGACTCGGTTGCCTCATTATTTTTGAGAAATTCAAAGACGACCCACAAATCATCAACACTATTCTCGACTAAAGCATACGCATTAGTCCATTTTTTAATAGAATAGATAAATTTTAAATGTTTCTCTGCCTCATCGGGCGAGTCCCAAAAATTTGAAACATTTGTTTTTTGCTCTTCGAGAGAAATTTGTTCAAGTTTCTCACTTATCTCAAAGATGCCTCCTTAACGCTTCCTTGCGTTCTGCTAATTGTTTTATTTGTTCGAAAGTGACCATTAAAAATGAATTTGTGAATAAATTTGTTCAACATTCAATTTGCAATTTAAAACTTCGAAATCGCCAGTTGTAAACGAATCGCAACAATGTTCGTTGTCAATTTTGTAATAAATTTCGATATGTTTTTCTGTTTCGCAGACCAGCATCACCGTTTTCATTGTCGAAACCGTGAGATAAGAAGGCAATTTGATTGCGCGGTCGTAAATCTCGGTTGCGTTTGAATACACTTCAACAACAACTGACGGATTTAACAACACATAATCCTCCTCATTCTCTTGATATTGTGGTTCTTCGGCAAGAATCATCAAATCGGGATAAGTTGTCATTAAACAAAGCGGCACAAAAAAACGCATATCACTGGCATAAACCAACCAATTCTTCTCGGCAGCATATTTCTCGAAAAGAGAAATTAATTTTGCAGTGATTAAATTGTGATTCGCACTGTTATTTGGCATCGTAAGAATCTCGCCTTGAAAAAACTCACTCTTGCCCCCACTCGTGCGTTCATACTGAAAATATTCGGCTAATGTAAAATTTCGCATAAAATTTTTGTTTATTTTCAGGGGCAAAAGTAATGAATTTTTGATAAAAAACATATTTTTATCTCAAATTTTCCATAATTTTTTGCCTTCAAAGTCAAAAGGTTGATAATTTTTCAAATACTCAAACATCTCAGAAACATTTTTCGCAGAAAAATACAAATTTTTAAACTCAAAATGCGTAAATTCCTCGACAAACATTTTTTCAAATTGTAAAAATAAATTTTCGAAAAAATTATCGGTGTTGATAAAAATGATGGGTTTTTGGTGCAATTTCAATTGTTTGAGAGTGATAATTTCTAAAACCTCGTCTAATGTTCCGAAGCCGCCTGCCAAAACGACAAAAGCGTCAGCGAAATGTTCCAATTTTGCTTTTCTCTCTCTCAAATCAACCGTCTCGATTAACGTATCGCATTCTTCAAACGCAATTTCTTTGTCTCTAATCACTTTGGGAATTACTCCGATGACTTTTCCGCCGAATTTCTGAGTTGCGACAGCCATTTTGCCCATCAAACCGATTTTCCCGCCGCCATAGACTAAAACACAATTTCTCAAAGCAATTTCTTTGCCCAATTCCTCTGCTACTGCAACATACTTTTGCGAAACAAAATTGCTTGAGGCACAAAAAACACAAATATTTCTCATAAATTTTCTTAATAAAAGTTAAAAAGTTTCACTCAAAACTATCTAAATAATTAATAAATTTTAAAATAAACCGTAAAAATTTTACAAAGATAAAAAAAATTTCAAAATTTAAAAAAATTCTGTCAGATTTCTCAAAAAAAAACTGACAGAATCATTTTTTTCAAAACAAAATTAATCGTTTTCGAAATAACCTATCGAACCGCCAACCCAAGTTTTATTTTTATTAAACTTCACCCCAATTAAATCGCCTTTCGAAAGTCGCGAAAGATTAATAACCAATGTTGGTCGCTCCTCGTTTTCTTGCCACAGGAATAACATTCGCACCTCCGCCTTCACATTGCCGTCAGGAGAAATTAATTCAGGGGCATAACGCATTTTTCTCTGCAAAATGTAATTACTTTTGTCAACAACATTTTCAATATCTTGCGGAGTAACATTGAAAACAACTCCTGCTCCCGCAAACGAAAATAATGGTTTTAACACATAATTTTCCAAATCCTTCGGAATTTCAGGAATCTGGTCTAAAAACCACGTTTCAGGAACATATTTACTCTTTATGAATGGAAGAGTGAATTTGCTAATTTTGAAAAACCAATTTGGATGTCCAACCCATTGAATATCAACATCTTCGGTGAGATTAAACTGACAATTTAAGTCTGTTCGTTGTTTAAATTCATCGAAAATCACGCGATTATAAATTCTATAAATCGGCGTTTTTTCCCCATTATTCATATAAAACAACTTTCGACCTTCACGCATGACTTTCGTAATGCAAACAGGTTTGATGCCTGTGTAATGTTCTGTAACGTAAAAATCAATGTTAGTCCCTTGTTTTTCGGGTTCAACCTCAAGCAAAATCACATTTTCTGCCTCGCAATCTCCGAGTAAAACTTTTTTCAAAAACTTCGGATAAGTTTCATAGTCAAAATTGCTGAAATGAGTTGTAAATTGTTCAGGAACAGAAAAATATTGGCGATATTTTTGCCCGATAAAATTTTCATAACCATACAAAGACGGAAACCCTTGAATTTCAACAATTTGCGGAGTTAATTTGTTATTTTCATCATAACAAATTCCCATATCAATTGCCAAAAACAAAGTGTGTTTGTCTTCATTGGGGACAACTAAGTCTTTTGGGACAGCATTTTTTGTCAATTCTTTGAAATCGGGACGACAAATGACATCAATAACGTCATTGCAAGCCTGAAACATTTGATGTTTTAACTCTTTGGGAATAAAAATCGGTGTTTCTGCGACACGAAACAAAATCGGTTTATTGAACGCCGCATTCAAATCTGCCAAGAACGCATCATATTTTTCCTGCGAAAAACTTGCGTTATAAGCGGCGCGCACAAATGGAATCATAAAAAATATTTTTTATTTTGTTAAATTTTCGTTTTCGTATAAATCTAAACGACTTTTTCGAATGATAATTCGAAGTGTTTGAACCACTTTGTCTAAATTGACAATTAATTTCCCGCTGCTTTTAAATTGCGGAATACTCGTAACGATGGTGAAGGCATCTCCTGACAAAATACTCAACTTCATAATTGGAATATTTCCGACAGGTTTATTTTCCTCGCCCCAAAGATTGTGACCTAACGCATCAGAATCGCTTTTGACCGAGACAATATCGCTGTAAAAAAATTCGTTAGTGAATTCTGTAGTAATATTTCCGCTGATAAAATCGAAAGTACAAATATAATAACTGATGTAATCTTTGCTAAGGACCAGAATTTGTACGTTCCACACCGAATATCGATATTTACCGTCTGCACCTTCGCGGCGTTTGGGTTCGCCGACAGAGGATTTCCAAAAAACAGGATAAGGAACCATAATAAAATTTTCAGGATTCAAAACAGACTCGTCAAGTTTCAATTTGTCAATAGATTTTTTTTTGATAATTACGTTTAAATCTTCTAATAACCAATTATCAATTTGCTCGTCGTTGGGACGCGAGAGAAATAATTTTTTATCTCTCAAATAAGGTCTATACCAACGCGCCATCAGGTAACTGCCGACAACAATACACGGAACACCGACAACTAACGAATTTTTGAAATACAAACTGATAAACATTCCGACCAGAATTAGAGTTATACCTGTGCGAAAGAGCCGCGTTTTCCACGAAGGTTGATGTGCTTCTTCGATAGTGAAGTAGTTGATTATCTGTTGTTTACGGGGAATTTCTATCTCTTGTTTTGCCATAAAATGTCGAAAAATTTGAAAAATCAAAAATAATAATTTTTTTGAAAAAATACTCTTTTTAACGCAAAAATTTTTACATTTTTTCAAAATTTTGTCAGATTCTAAAAAATTTGACAGAAAATTACTCACACAAAGCAAATATTTCTAAATATTTTTTTGCCATTTGAAAAAACCATTGCCTAAAATTGAGATTTTTCTCGCTTTTCGACAATTCTTTGCAAAAAAATGGAAACATTTCCTCACAAATTTTTACGGTTTTTTCCTTGTCTCTGATTTTGCTGTTGCAAAATAAAAATAACGCATCAAAATAATATCGAAATAATTCAGCTGCGATTTCGATGTTTTGCGTTTTGCGAAATTGCGAAATTAACTTTTCCGTATCCATAAATTCTAAATTTTGTTTTTTTAAATTTAAAACAAAATTAAAAGTTTTGAACAGGAATGTCAAGGATTTTCACTTCATTCCAAAAGGATTCTCACGAAATCCTTTTTTCCAAAGTATCCAACAACAACTTCGTTTCGCAATAAATATCATATTTTCCGAGAAAAAATGGAAGTAAAAACGGATGTTTTTGAAAAACTTTTTGCATTTCCTCTTGATGGATAAAAAATTTTGTTGGCTCAAAATTGCCCGAATTACTTTTAACAAAACAAATTCTGCCGCCCATCGGCGAATTTGCAGTATCAATTCCGACAAACGCACCCCAAAAATATTCCCGCTCAAGTGAGATTGTTATCACAAAAGAAATATAAGAATCTTGATAAGATGCAGTTCCTTCCAAAATTGAACCTTTGTTTCGCACAGAAATCTTGCCCAAATAAGAAGTTTGCCGCATCGTTTTAATTTCTATTGTGAAATCTTTTTTTATTTCACAGAAATATAAACCCAAATATGCCTCTGAATCAGAATCTTTGTCAACCAAAATATACATTTCATAAATTCCTGCAATTTTTTTCTCAAAAATATCGGGATATTTACTCATAACAATTTGTTCAAACGTCTGAATGTTCGAAATCCAAGCAGTATGAAAATCATTTTGCGTTAATGTTTTCAAATACTTCGCAAGAATTATCTCATTTTTATCAAATAATTCGTTTTCGATTTGGTCACAAGGAAAATTTTTAACTTTTTTCTCAAAAAAATCGTCAAAATTATCTTCTGTTTTCAGAAAAATAATTGCATTTGTTTCAAAATCGGGAAAACCTGTGCTGTGATAAGAATAATTTCCCATCAAAATATAAATTTCTTTGTCAGGATATGGAACATTTAACTGCAAAAAAAATAAATATTCTTTGTTATGAAGAATTATTGAAAGAGTTGGACGGTGATATTCGAAAAAAGTTGAGACATAATTGTAAAGCGAACGATATTCCATCACAAAATCTCCTTTTTCATCGGGCTGCGAAGTGCGAATGCGGGCAAATTGCTTTTGAATGCGGTTATTATCTTTGTGAAAAGTGTAATAATTTCCTTTCAAAAAAGCGAAATCAACTTCCAAAGCCGAACTTGACGCAGAATTAAGACTTTTATTTTCTGATTCTACGTTTGTAAACGTTTTATATTGCGGCAAAACGTTAAACATTTCGGCTAAATCTTCGATATTTATCCACAAAAGTTTTTTCGTTTTTCCTGTAAAAAAATTTTCAACAGGTTTAATCTTGTCCATATCGATGGAATCGTTTTTACCGATTTTCATTGCCTCGACAACTTTTTTACACGCAATTTTTTGCGGCGAATTGTCAGAAAAATGATTTAACACATCATCAAAATAGCGAAATAACGCACTTCGTTTTGGGAAATCCGAATATTTCGTTTTTTCAAATTGTTTTTTTATCATCTCGCAAAGTTTAATGCCGAGAAAATTATTTTCCATAGAAAGAATTTTTAGGAATTCCAAAATAATTCTATGAAATTTCAACGAATTCCAAAGAATTATAAATATTTTTGTGTTAAAATTGAGAGTATTTTAACTTTTGCAAAAATAAGAAAAAATTTGTTAAAACGAAATTTATTTCCCCGTTAAAATGAAATTTTTTATTTTGTCATTAAAATTTTGCGTTTCTAAATAATTTCGTTTTTCCAATAAAAAATGACTTCTCCGCATTCCTCCGAAATAAAATTTTTCCAACAAACCCGCACCAATAAAATAACCTGTGAAATAATACCCAAAATAAACCTGAAAAACCCCAAACGAAAGACACGCCGCATTCAAGAAAAAATTCCAAAAACCTTCCGCCCAATAACCCGCATAACAATGTCCCGCACCGGGAAGAAACGAAACCCAACGCAAAATATTGCGTTTTTTCAAAACAGGAATATTTCTCTCGTTGTAAAAAGAATCTATTTTTTGCACAATTTTTTCCTGCAAAGAATCAGGAAAAGTGAAATAAACCCATTCCTTCGCTTTTTGATGTGCCATTTGATATTCACGTAACTCATTGAAAATCAAGACTTCCAAAAATAAACTTTGTTTAACTTTTGTAGAATCTTTGACAAAATATTTCATTTGAAGAATTTGCGACTTTGCCTGCGAGAAATCGCCTGCCAAAAAACTGCACAACGCAATTTCGTATCTTGCTTGATAATTCAACGAATCCGAGATATTTGAAAAACGAATTTGCGAAAGTTCATCAACGGCTTGCGAAAATAAATGTTCCTGTTTAAAACATTTTGCTTTTCGAAGATGAGCGAAGTTTTGTTCCTCTATTTTTTGAGAATAAAAAATTATGCGTTCATATTCGATTCTTGCGGCTTGAAATTTTCCTTGCGAAAATAAACTATCTGCAAGTCTAAACTTTTGAAAATCAACATTTTGCGAATACGAAAAATGCGATAAAAAAAGAAAAAGAAAAAAAATTTTTTTCATAAAAAAAGTTTACAAAGAGAAAAGAAAAAACATTTACCTGCTTTGAGATAAATGTTTTTCAAAATGTTGTCCAGTCAGGGCTCGAACCTGAACTCCTCTGAACCAAAGTCAGATGTGTTACCGTTACACCACTGGACAGTGCCAAAAATTTTTAAAACCTTTTTTTGTTTTCGAGTGCAAAGATAAAACATTTTTTTATTCCTACCAAATTTTTTCGCAATTTTTTTCAAAAAAAATTCATTTTTTTCTCAAAATATTGATTTTCAATGAGTTAAAATTAAATTTTTTTGAAATTTCTCTCGCAAAATTGTGTTTTTGATAAAATTTTTCTATTTTTGTCTCGATATTTTAGGGGGAAATTGTAAGAATTTATTATTTATTAAAAAAAATGAGTGTTGAGAAAACAATTTTATTAAGCACTTCTTATCTTGGTCAGATTTCGTATTTTGCCATTTTAGTTCAACAAAATTCTGTTTTGATAGAAAAATTTGAGAATTATCAAAAGCAAAGTTTTCGAAATCGTTGTGAAATTTATTCTGCAAATGGGGAATTGTCTCTGACTATTCCTGTGCAAAAGCCGCATTTTCAGCGAGTTTTGACTTCTGAAATAAAAATTGATTACGCGACTTTGTGGCAAAAAATTCATTGGAAAGCAATAGAATCGGCTTACAGAAATGCACCTTTCTTTGAGTTTTATGTCGATGATTTGTTGCCATTTTTTCGAAAAAAATATACGTTTTTGTTGGATTTGAATTTTGATTTACAAAATTTAATTCTTGAGAAATGGCTCGAAGTTGATGCGAGAAATATTTCGTTTACTTCGTTTTTTGAGTCGAAAAAAACAGAAGATATTGATTTTCGAGATATTTTTCACCCGAAAAAACCGCTTTCGCTTACTTTTGAACCTTATAAACAAGTTTTTGGAGAGAAATTTGGTTTTATCTCGAATTTGAGTATTTTAGATTTAATTTTTCATCTCGGTCCTGAGTCGTTGGAATATTTGTCGCAAAAAAAAATCTGTCAGATAATTTAACATCTGACAGATTCGGAATTCACGGAATCAAAGTAAATCGCACCGTTATTCCAAATTTGATATTCGAGGTCGGGAAGGAAGTCGAAATTTTCGGGGTATTTATTGAGTGGTCGTAAAAAAGTTTGACGGTAAATTGTTCGTTTATCAAATAATCGGCAGAGAGTTTAATACTTGTGTTGCTTTGTCCTGCGGTGAGTTGGTCGGTTTCTTCCTCGATTTTTCGAACGATAGTCATCATATCTCTGTACGAGACGTCGCCGCGAAGAGTTAGTTCGCTTTTAAATTTCTTTTGTGTTCCGCCGACGCGCAGAATCATCGGCACTTCGTTAAATCTGTACCCTAAACCAACCACCCATTCATTGCTATAAGTTTCGTTGACTTGGTTATTTGAGAAGGTTAAAGTAATATTTCTCGATTTTCGATATTCGATTTTCGAAGTTAAATTTGCTGCTCCCCACGCAATATCGAGTCCTGCGAGAGGTGCAAATTTTTCGTCTAATGTGACGGTTGCGATTTCGTTGTTGGGCAAAAACCAGCCATTAGCCGCATCTGTTTGATAAGTAAAACCAAATTCTTCTATTTCGTCAAAGTTAAAATTCGGATTTGTCGCAAAATTTCCAACAGAATAACTCGAAAGATAAGAATGAGTAATGTTGACGGATTTTGCGTATTTTTTCACAATTTCTAAATCGCTGAGTCCATCGTAAACAATTCTCCAATTTGGGAGCGGAATGGTCGGAAAGTTTGTTAATTCAATGTCGTTTGCGTTTTTATCTGCGTAGGCAGCGAGAAATGACGGAATTAAGACTTCTTGGTACAAACTTCCATACCCTTTTGGATACGCAGCATCTCGCGGGTTAATATTGACTTCGTTAGGGTTATAAGGTTTTTTTCCTTTCGAAACGCGTTCATTGGCGAGACGCAAAGCAATTGTTTGTCGATTTTCTTTAAATTTATTGTATGTTGTTGAGGAATAATCGCTGCCCACGGCGGCGAAAGAAGTGAGAAAAGTATTGTAAGAAATACTAAAATTACCTGTAATCATTCGGTTTCGCGGTTTAAAATTGCCGTTGTTGTCTGCCACCCAAAATTCGGAGATATTTTCTTTGTAACTTTTGTCTCCTGAAATGTCAATTTTGAGTCCTTTTATTGGTTCAAGAGTAATTTTGATGTCTAAATCGTATCCTGGCGTCATTATATATGGCGAGTTGACCATCGAGTCTAGCGTTATCCATCCGTTTTCTGCGGCTTTTTTAGTGAAATCTCTGTCCTGTTCTCCGAAGGCAAAACCCAACCCTGGAGCATAAACGCCATTATAATTTTGTTGTCCCAAAATACGTGTTTGCGGCAAATATCCTGGCAAAAGTGTTCCGTCATTTTGCGTGTAAGTTATTGAAATATTTTTCAGGCAGGTAACAACATTGATAATTCCATCGAGAATAATTTTCAATGGAGTTTCTTTGTCTTCGATTTTTCCTGTAACCGTTGCAACGGCGTTGATGTGGTCTTCTTTTGTGGTAAATTTCACTTTGTTTTCATTGACAATTTGCAATTCCCCCCTCACTTCTTCACCTTTTTCATCAACAACATTAATTTGTACTTCTTGCGAACCGAGATTATGAGTAATAGTTTTTGGAACATTTGCTTTTAAATCTACTTGTTGTTCGAAAGTTACCTCTTTCATTTTTTTCTGTGGTTTATTAGCAGCCCCTTTTCCTCGTTTATTTTTTTGATTTAACTGTTTGAGATAATCAATGTTGTTGTAAAGTTCTTGAAAATCGAGTTGTAACCCAATTTGAAAAGAACGGGAATTTTTAACAATATTTCCGAGTTCTATAGAGTCGCCTGCGATTTCGGGTGTTCCTTGCCAGTCATAAGTTGCTTTATATCGGGCAGTCATATTGGTCCATTCCAAAAGCGGCAATTTTTTGATAGGAACGGTATAATTAACGTTTAAAGTGTGCGTGTATTCTGTTGTATGTCCCAAACGTAAGAGATTTCGCCAAACTGTGTCCATTTTTCTGTCATAGTCAGGCATATCACTTTCCACTCGTCCGTCAGGTTCTTCGATTCGCGAGGTGTTTTGTGCGTTAAAATCAATTTTTAACCCTTTTGTGAGATTATATTTGACATCATAAGTTCGAATCCACATGAAATCTTTTTTATATGACGGAGTAATAATGATGTCAGGGTTGTCGAGATTTCGCATTTTTGTTTCGTTGTAAAATTTTGTGAGTTGCGTACCAACAGAGACTTGCGTTGGGGCATAATAAACGTTAAAATCTTTGATTATCTGCAACGCTTTTGGGAAATTAACCTTTTTAAACGGCATTACGTTGTTTGGTCGGTTGTTAAAATTATAATGTATCATTCCCAAATGTTGTCTTGTTCGGTTAAATTCGGTGTTGATGTTTCTCGTATAAACTTCATTGAAAGAATATGTTGCTGTCCAATTTGAGATGGAATAAAACTTCGGTGGTTCGCCTGCTTTTGAAGGTTTTCCAGCAATGTTCATATTAGTAAAATTAATACTTTTTCGGCGAACATAATCTTGACAAATTCTAATTATTGAGTCTTTCTCTTTGTTAGAAATTTCGGGATTATTCAAAGTAGTACTCAGCGGAATGTCAGGGTCTAAGGGATTATATTGCGGGTTGCTAAAACTTTCTGAGTAACCGATGTACATTGGGATTTTTACTCCGTATTTTTGTGGGAAAAACTTGCCGAGTTCGAATGTTGATGAAATGTCGTATTGATAAACGTCTTCTTTGCTTCTTTCGTTGACTTTTTTCTCGATGCTTCCGAATCCTGGTTTGCTTGTCATTCCTGAAACGGTAATTGTGCTGAAGTCTGCGAGTTTAAACGTTGTTCGTCCTGTTGCTGCCCATCCGCCGTCTTCTTTGAAATCAGTTAATCGAAGTTCGTTGACCCAAATTTCACCTGATTTCGAAGAACCATCGTCTTCAGTGCGATTCGTAGATTGCGAGGGATTTCTCACGCCAATCATAATTGTACGAATATTGCTCAAATTCGGATTTCCAATAACACTCACGCGATTTTTTCCATCAAGAATAGAGTAAACCGTAGCGAGAGTAACGTTTGAGTTTGCTTTTCTCATATCGTTATTTCTCTCTTGCTTTACTCGTTGCAAAATTTCGAAATCAATATTTAGTCGATTTTCGGTGGGCCAAACAATAATTTTATCCTCATCAACGTCTTCATAATAGCCTGCGGGAGTGAGTTTTAACGGGATTTCGTATTCGTAATAATTTTGTTTCGCATCTGTTCCGAGTCGAATAAACATACAAAGTTCGTTATCTTTGAGATTTTCGCCGTTCAGTCCTTCTGCGTGAACTTCCATTTGCAATTTTCGATATTGTCTCACATCCATTCCGACATTTTTAAACACAGCTTTTGCGTCACCGTCTTCGAGGTCTATGACTTTTAAAACCATCGCTTGTTCGTTTAACTGACGCATTTGCGTATTTGTTGGGTCTATGACGCGTGAAATTCCGGGGGGAAGTACGTAATTAACAGGTGTTTTTTTGCCATTTTCCTCAATATTGACTGCACCGACATCGAATTCTCCGCTTTCGAGTTGCGGATAAGTAGTTCCTTCGCTGCCCTGAGAAATGTTTGAGGTATATTTTCTCCAATCTCCGCTGACTAAATCTAATTTCGCAAAACGCAAAACTATTAATTTATCAAAACCTTTGAGAAACATTCGTGCAAAACGAATAGACTTAAAATCTTGAATAGCACCAATTATTGCGTCAGGTTGTTGAATTGGAATTTTAAATTGATACCATTTTACCGTTGCTGTACGTTTATTTTTCAACAAAACGGTGCTTGTCATTATATTTGTGATATGATTTTTCCCCACTTTCATATCCTCAGGACGCAAACTCACGCGATATTGAAAATAACTTTCGTTTTCGCTTAACGTATTGTCTTGATTTATGTCTTCGATGTCGGGCATTTGCGTTGCGTTTGTCTGATTTCCTGTCGGAGAATTTCCGTCAACATCGTTAAACCGTTTATATCTGTCGAGAATACTTAATTTTTCCTCGTCATAATCGCCGCCATTGTAAAAATGATAATTGTCGTTGGAAGGGTCTCGCAAAGCAAGTTGATAGGCAACAGATTGTTCACCGAACATTTGTCGCAAAGTATCTATATATTTCTGAAAAAACGAATTTTCATCGGAAGTACTTAATCCGTCATAACCAACATCCTGAAATTTTCGCGATTCAGGGTTATTATCAAACGCATTGACAACTGCTTGCACCATTGGAACTCTGCCCCAAGCCGTAGTATCGACTAACTTTACCTCATTTGTTGTTGGAAGTCCGTTTTCGAAACTTTTTCTCGAATCTTTCAAAACATCTTCAGAAATATTTCCCAAGTTAAAATATAAATCGCCGCCATTTTGCGAGGAATCTTTGATAAACGGATCCATTAACCAAAATTCTATGAACTCAATATTTGCTGCTTCGAAATCGTTAGTCACTAATTTTCGCATTATTCCTGCCCAACGCGTTTGCGGAAGATTTAACCTTCCCTCGGAATCAACACCTGCCGAAATTCCAGATTTTCCTCCTGCATCGAAATTATATGGACCGCGTTCATCGGGATAATACGCAAGATTTAACACCTGCAACGCAACAGGCACGCCGTTTGGGCTTTCGCGATTCGGAAAGATTTCTTTCTCAAAAATTTCGCGTACAAAATGGTCAGATTGGTCGTCTTTGGAAAGATAAGAAGGCGTTCCTGCAGTATTTCGCAAAAAGTCAGAGTTGATGTTGTACCAAGCAATTTTCGCTCTGTTAAAACCGTATCGCAAGTCGTTAGTAAAATATGCTTCAGGAAATAAACGATTTTGTCCTTGCGGCACACTTGCGAGAAACCAATTTATCGGCGATTTGATGTCAATTTCTCTTTTACTTCCCTCAAAATCATCAATATACGAAACGCCGCTGCTTTCTTCGAGTGCGTCAGAATGTCCAGGAATAAGTTGAGCAAATTCACCCGAAATTGTGAGCGTAGATTTTTCTTTTGTCGCTATAAACGGCAATTTATCAACCAAACGCGTCAACAAAGGCACTTCACGCGTATAAGTTCCATCGAGTCCCCAAATTGTATTTGCTATTGGTTCGTCACCGATATTGACTTTTGAAGTTAAAGGTTTTTCAGATAAATGCAAAATTGTCGCACCGAGACTAAAATCTTTCGAAACGGAATAATCGAGATGCGTTCCTAAAAGAGTTTTTGTTCCAATGCTAAAAAGTGCGTTATTTTCGAGGGAAATTTTTATCGGTGCGCCCGATTCTAATAAACTTTGATTCAACATTGTTAGTCGTCCGATGGTGTAGTCAACAATATAATCTGTACCTTCTTCGAGTTTTCGTCCTCCCGATGTAACAATTACTGAACCTTGCGGGATATTCATTGCGTTCAAGTTTATCTCTGAACCAACAGAAGAACGGTATGTTCCTTTGAGTAGAAATTTATTTTTCTCGGCAACTTGTTTCGCAACGCTTCTTGTAGAATCATACAATTCTTGATAAACATATTTATCTGCAATATCGTTGTTGCCGATTTTATTTCTCAAATATTTTCCAAAAGGCTCAAGCATTGGGAAAATAATTCGTCCATTGGCGGCTTGAATAGTTATTCCTTCAATAAAATCGAAACGTCCATCGGGAGAAGAGGCGTTTTGAGAGTTAAGTCTGTCTAAATTTAAAACTTGCAACAACACTTTTCCATTGATATCTCCTTCGGGAATATAATTTATTGATGTTCCTGTTTTATCACTTTGATACAAAACATTTAACACAAACTCGTCATTATTAACCTGATACGCTCCGAGTGCGTAAACGTTTTTCATCATTAACTGCCAAGTCGGAAGTTTCGGAGTGAGATTTGTGCCTTTCAACAACTTTACAATTAAAGATTGTGGAGCAGCAATTCCGCCGTTTGAAAATTCACCTACTCTATAAGTTCTTCCTCCGACGGTATATTCGTAAGCAACAGCCAACACTTCATCGGCGTTTAGTGCACCGTTGAGCGAGATAAAACCTAATTTCGCATTAAAAGTATATTCGTTTTGACTTAATTTTCGTGCTTTCTCAACTTTTTCATAATCCTGACCTGCCAAAAATCTTTGAGACGAAAGCGGAAGCAACGTTGTTGTAACTTTATTAATATCGCGAATATTTTGATACGAGGAGGTCATCATCTCGTAAAGATTATTGATGCTATCTCGCGGCAGAAATTCTCCGACTCGTACTTGATGAATCAGTTGTTTTGCGTAAATATTTGCGTTATTTTCACCTAAATCCATAAAAGCGACAATATCTCTTGCCTCATCGGGTTTTCCACTTCTGTTGGTTATCCACACTTCGACTCTTGTAATGGTTATTCCTGACTGAATTATCGGTAAATTTTGCAATGCTTTGTCATAATTTTCTTTGAAATAATGTGAAAGAAAAAAATGTTTATTTGCTTCATATTGGTCTACGGGAACTTCGAAATTATTTGCCTGAGCGCCGCCTTGAATCTCGATATTTTGTGTTTGTCCTTTTTGTTGCGAAAGAACGCTTGTAACGGTCAATTTTCCGAATTGAAGTTGTGTTTTCACACCGAATAAACTGCTGCTGCCTGTAATTAACGTTCCTGTTAGCGGCAAAGAGACATTTCCTGCTTCAATAAGTTTAATAATATCGTCATCATCGCCTGTGTATGCGAGTTTTGTTTGATTCTCAAAATCGAAAGTTGCTTCGGTGTTATAGGTTATCCCGATTTTTAACTTATTTCCAATTTGCCCTGTTACTCCGAGCTGCACTTTCATATCAAAATCGAAATTGACGTTTCGCTGCAAATTGACGGGCAAAATTGGATTTTCAATAGTTGAAATATCGACACCAAATGTTACCTCGACAGCCCCTTGCGGTTTAATTTGAATTGTATTTGTTCCAAAAATTTTATCAAAACCTTCGATTCCGACATTTAACTTCGGATTCAAATATTTCTCCAAAACGCCGAGAGAACCCGAATTGCTTGAATTTTCGAGTCTCCTTCGTTCATTCCAATAATCGCGAACAGAATTTTGGTAGTCAAACCCGCGATATTCGTCGAAAGACATTCTATGAGGTGTTCGATTATCAATATTTCCGACTCGATTTCGAATGATAAATTCTCCTGTTTTGGGGTCATACTCAATTTGTTGATTGACATTTGAAGGCTGTTTCAAATATAAAGGAGAAGAACTCTGCGAATTATACGGATTTCCGTCATTATCTCGAAACGGATAACGAAGTTTGGTTGTGTCATCGGGAATCGTATCGCGACGCGGAATCGTATCTTTGACCGAAGGAAATGAGATTTTTGAGAACAGATTCGAGTTACCTTCGCTGCGAAAATTTGCAGCAAATAGCAAAAATATAAAAATACTTATTGCTGTAAAAAAACTTATACGTTTCAAAACTCAATGATTTTTGAAATTTTACTTATTTTTTTTGATACGTAATGATTTTCAATAGGCAAAATTAATTTTTTTACAACTCGTTTGATTTTTCGAAAAAACCTGACAAATTTTATGAGTAAAAATTGTTTATTTTATCTCTTGACGAATTTTCTCAATTTCTGAAAGAGATAAACTCGTCATTTGAGCAACAACATCATTGGACAAACCAAGTTTTATTCCGTTTATTGCCGCAAAACGCATTCCTTCTTTTATTCCTTCTTTTTTCCCCTTTTCCTTTCCGATTCTCTCGCCGCGCTTCATTCCTTCACGCATTCCCATATCGTACTCGC
>DYQK01000189.1 GCA_020719385.1 Rikenella microfusus
AATTGGAATAAAATTTTTTCTTTTGAAAAATAAATTTTAAATTTGCGGCAAAACATTTTCTGAAATTTATGAAAAAATTTATTTGTCTATTTGTTGCGATATTATTTTTCGTTTTTGCGAGGTCTCAAAATACTTTGCCGACCATAACGTTAGAAGGACATAAAAATCCTGTTTTGTGCGTTTCTTACGGCAACGGGCGTACTTGCGTTTCAGGAAGTTCCGAAGGAATAATCAAAATTTGGGGAATCGAGATGCGAGAAACATATTTTACCTTCGCAGCACACAACAACGGCGTCAACACAGTAAATGTTTCACCTGACGGCAAAATGTTTTTGTCCGGCGGTTTCGACAATTTAGTCAAATTGTGGGATATTTCGACAGGAAATCTCATTCGCACTTTTTTAGGACACACTTATACAATTTATGATGTTAAATTTTCCCCTGACGGGCAATACGCAATCTCGGCAAGTGCCGACCAAACTATCAAATTATGGAAAGTTTCTACAGGAAAATGTCTCAAAACTTTCGAGGGACACACAAGTGCCGTCAGTTGTGTTGCGTTTAACGCTAACGGAACTCGAATTGTGTCAGGAAGTTGGGACAAAACCATCCGAGAATGGAATATTTCGACAGGAAAATGTCTAAAAACAATTGAAAATACTCACTCACTTTCAATAACTGACATTTCTTACTCACCGACAAATCAAAATATGGTTTTGTCAGGAAGCGAAGACGGACTAATTAAGACTTGGAATCTCGAAACTGCGTCATCTTCTGCACCAATAAATGCAAATAGCGGCGGAGTAACATCGGTTGCGTACTCAAAAGATGGTTCAAAAGCAATTGCTTCGTATCGAAATGGAACAATTCGCATTTGGAATTTACAAACATCAGAAAGTCATACTCTCAAAGGACATAAAGGAAGTATTGCTTGTATTTCTTTGTCAAGAGATGGAAAACATTTATTGTCTGCAAGCGAAGATAAGAAGGTTAAAGATTGGGAAATTGAGAACATTTTGAAACTAAGTTCAAATAATATTCAAAATGATGATGTTGCTCCGACAAAAGATTCTTCAAATATTCAAAAACCTGATTCTGCCGTTGCGAAAAATCCTCAAAAATCAACAAAACCGAGATATACTTTTGGAGATACGACCAAAACTCCTATTGATGAAGTCATTGAGAATACTTATTCAGAAAATTTTGATATTCCAACTTCAATTTTAGACGAGGTTTCGAAAGATTCTGTTAAAATTATTCAGGAAACAGTTAAAAAAAACAAAGAAGAGTTAAATAACTCTCAAAAAACTTTGCAAGACACAATGACTTTTCTCAATAAAAATTTAAACGCAAAAAAAGACGTTTTGTCTTTGCTTGAGAAAAAGTTGAGCGAATTGTTGGGGAAAAAAGACAAAAAAGATTTAGATGCGTTGATAAAAGATTTAATTGTTTTTGTTAAACAATTGAAAATGGACATTATTTGGACTAAAAGCGAGGTTTATAAAATGAAAATTCGTTTAGAACTCAAGGAAAAAGAATTGAAAGTTTCTGAAAGTGAACGAAAAATTTTTAAAGTCGGACTAATTGCGGCAGGAATTTTTGCGATTTTTTTAATTTTATTTTTAATTTCTCTTTTCAAAAAAAATCGAGAAAAACAAAAATATAATCAGGAATTGTTAAATCAAAATGCGATAATTAATTTGCAAAAAGAGGAAATTTTCACGCAAATTGAAGACATAAAAGTTAAAAATGAAATTTTAACCTCACAAAAACGCGACATCACCGACAGCATTCATTACGCACTTCGCATTCAAACGGCTTTGTTACCTGATTTAAAAGTGCTTTCTGATTTGTCTTTCGAAAGTTTTGTGTTGTTTAAACCTTGCAATATCGTTTCTGGCGATTTTTATTGGATGAAACAAATTAAAAATTATGTTATTTTAATTGCCGCAGACTGCACAGGTCACGGAGTGCCAGGGGCATTCATGTCAATGTTGGGAATTTCGTATCTCAATGAGTTAATTAACCGTTCACGTTTTGATTCTCCTGCGGAAATTTTGAATCGTTTGCGGGAAAAAGTAAAAAAATCTTTGCACCAAGAGGAAAGTGCCGTTCGAGATGGGATGGATATTGCCGTTTGTTATCTCGACACCGAAAGTTTACAATTGCAATTTGCAGGTGCGTATAATCCGATTTACGTAGTGCGAAACAGCGAATTGACTTGCCAAAAAGGTGACCGTCAACCAATAGGAATTCATCATATAGAGAAAGATTTCACAAATCAAATCATTCAGCTGCAAAAAAATGATATTTTTTATATTTTTTCAGATGGATATGCCAGCCAACTTGGCGGTGCAGACGACAAAAAATTTGGAAGCATCCGATTTCAAAAATTATTGACAACAATCTCGTGCAAATCTCTTGCCGAGCAACGAGAAATCTTGAATTTTAATCTTGAACAATGGAAAAATGGTTTTCAACAAACCGATGACATCTTAGTTATTGGAGTTAAAGTGTAAAATGTTATGAAAATTATCGATTTTATAAAATGGGACGCCGAGAAATATAGCGTCAAAGTGCAGAGTATTGATGTTCAACATAAAAAAATCGTTGAATTTATCAACCGTTTATATAATGCTTTTGTGCAGCAAACAATGAGCGACTCAATTCAGGAAATTCTTATTGAAATGACTATTTATGCAAAATTTCATTTTGAGTATGAAGAGAAATATTTCACACAATTTCGTTATGCTTTCGCAGAAAATCATATTGCCGAACACAACGATTTTGTGAAAAAAGTTGAGGAATTTAAACAACAATTTTTAACGAAAAAAACGAATTTAAGTTTTGCGATAGTGAATTTTCTCAAAGAATGGCTTTTGCATCATATTGCGGAGAGCGATAAAAAATTCTCTGAATGTTTTGTGCAAAATGGTTTAAAATGAAAAAATTTTATGGAACATTTTGAAAATGATTTGCATCACGGTTCGGCTTTGAAGGTCAATAATGGCATTGAACAGCCGCCTTCGTTGAATCCCAAAGCGAGACAACAATTTAAAAATCTGCGAAAACATCTTTACCCCATCGAAATTTATGTTGATGGAATTTTAAATGGCGATAAAACTTTACTCGGTCAAGCAATAACTTTAATCGAGAGTCAATTGCCGTTACATCAGGAAATGGCTCAAAAAATTATTGAGAAATGTTTGCCGCACAGCGGTTTGTCAATAAGAATCGGAATAACGGGTGTTCCAGGAGTCGGGAAAAGCACGTTTATAGATTCTTTTGGAATGTTTTTGGTTTCTCAAAACAGAAAATTAGCTGTTCTTGCTATTGACCCAAGCAGTGAACGTTCAGGCGGCAGCATCTTAGGCGACAAGACTCGAATGTTAGAATTAGCGACCAACGAAAATGCGTTTATTCGTCCTTCGCCTTCGAGCGGCGAGTTAGGTGGAGTTGCAAGAAAAACGCGAGAAACAATTATTTTGTGCGAAGCAGCAGGTTTCGACACAATATTCATCGAGACCGTCGGCGTGGGACAATCTGAAACGGCGGTACATTCTATGGTTGACTTTTTTTTATTGTTGATGCTCTCAGGTGCAGGCGATGAATTGCAAGGAATAAAAAGAGGTATTATGGAAATGGCTGACGCACTTGTTATCACAAAATCGGATGGTTCGAATGTCGAAAAAGCTAGACTCGCAAAAATCGAATATCAAAATGCGTTGCATTTATTTCCGTTGCCGCCCTCGGAGTGGAAACCTGAAACGTTGTTGTGTTCTGCGTTGGAAAAATCGGGGATTAGCGAAATTTGGGAAATTATTTTGCGATACATAAAACATACTCAAGAAAATGGTTATTTCTCGCACAAAAGAAGTGAACAGTCGAAGTATTGGATGCATCAAACGATTAACGAATCTTTAAAAAATCACTTTTATTTGGAAGAAAGTCGTAAAAACCAAATTTTGTATCTCGAAAAATTAGTTGAAAAAGGAGAAATTTCATCTTTTCAAGCGGCAAATCAACTTCTTGAGGAATATTTTATCTCAAAATGAAAAATCAACTTTTTTACGGCGATAATATCGAGGTTTTGCGAAAGTTTA
>DYQK01000072.1 GCA_020719385.1 Rikenella microfusus
CTGCCAGCAGTGTGGAGAGTAAATCTTCTATGGAGCAAATAAAACTTGAATTTGCAAAGCAAAATGCTGAAAGTAAATCTTCTATGGAGCAAATAAAACTTGAATTTGCCAAGCAAAATGCTGAAAGTAAATCTTCTATGGAGCAAATAAAACTTGAATTTGCCAAGCAAAATGCTGAATTGAACAAAAAAATCGGTGAACTCACCGACACTATCGGTGAATCGGCAGAATCGCAAGTCCGAGAAAGCGTTATTGCGTTATTTCGTTCTCGCGGCATTATTCTTGACGAGATTTTTCCTCGTGCCATCAAGGAAGATTCTGACGGCACAAAATTATACGAAATTGATTTATTGGTCGTCAACACCGTTTATGCGGTGGCAGTTGAAGTGAAAAATAGGTTGCGACAAAAAGATGTTGAGAATCATTTGAAACAAATTGAGAAAATCAGAAAGCATCCGATGTCTTGTGTGAAAGGGAAAATATTACTCGCTGCGGTGGCAGGAATGTTGATGAAGCAAGAAGTGGCAGAATTTGCAATGAAAAAGGGATTATTTGTGATTAAACCGAAGGGCGACTCGGTAAAAATTCTCAATAAACCCGATTTTAAATTCAATGAATGGTATATTGGAAAATAAGGAATAAGTTTTTGAATTTTAAAAAATTTAGCGTTTCCATCTTTTGAGAAAGGTGGCAATATTTTTTAGTTTTTCTTGAGTCAAGGTTTTAAAATTTGTACTAAAATTAAACGACTTTTTTTGATTCGTTCAACTATACAACGAATCATAATTGGTTGAAAATCAAAATCTTGTATTTGCCACAAAAACGCAGGAACGTAATTTTGTCTTCCAAAAATATCTTGAATCAATAAAACATCCATTTCTTTTCCATCTTTTTCAACACGTTTTCCTTTTCCTAAATACTCAAAATCATACATTTTTCCAATTTTATAATACGGATGTTCGGGTTCTAAAAAAATTTCACCTTTACAATTTATTTTGTCAACATAAAAAAGCACAGGAATATTTAGCGGCAAAAAATAATTTTGATAATAAATTGTCGGAACTAAATGCAGCGTTTCGAAGCAATCTTGCACCAAGAAATATTCTTGTCCGTCAATTTCTGAAATCATTTTTCGCAAAATTTTGCAGAAATATGCTTTTCCTTGCTCCAATTTTGTTATATTTGCACTTTCATTTTCCATAAATTTATGAGAATTGATATTTTAACCGTTTTGCCCGAATTATTAGAGAGTCCGTTGAATCACTCAATAATTCAACGTGCCAAAGATAAGAAAATTGTAGAGATTTTTACGCATTCTCTTCGAGATTTCTCGCAAGAAAAACACAAAAGAGTTGACGATTATGCCTTCAGCGGAAGTGCAGGAATGGTTCTGATGATTGAACCTATTGATTTGGCTATCAAACACTTAACATCGCAAAGAGAGTACGATGAAATTATTTTTCTCTCTCCTGACGGCGAATTATTTAATCAAAAAATGGCGAATTATCTCTCGTTGAAAAAAAATTTAATTTTTTTATGCGGGCATTACAAAGGCGTAGACCAAAGAGTGCGAGATAATTTTGTTACGAAAGAAATTTCTGTCGGCGATTACGTTTTGACAGGCGGCGAACTTGCCGCTGCCGTCATTATTGACAGCACCATCAGAGTGTTGCCAGGCGTTTTGTCCGATGAAAGTTCAGCATTGACCGATTCTTTTCAGGATAATTTGCTTGCTCCACCTGTTTACACGCGTCCTGCGGAATATAACGGTTGGAAAGTACCTGAAATTTTGCTTTCAGGTAACACAAAAGAAATTGACGAATGGCTTTTTCAGGAATCTCTGCGACAAACAAAACTCAAAAGACCCGATTTATATAAAAAATGGGAAAATTCTTTCTGAAATTTTAACAAAAAAGCCCGATATTTCTATCGGGCTACAAACTAAAAACCAAATAAAAAGACTAAGTTTTCATAAAACGCAAATTTACTGTCGACCAATTAATGTAATTCCAAAAAGTCTCGACAAATTTTTGTCTTGCGTTTCGATAATCGATATAATAAGCGTGTTCCCAAACATCAACAACGAGAAGCGGCATTTTGCCCTCTGTCAAAGGCATTCCCGCATTTGCCGTAGGAAGAATTTCGAGTTCATCATTTGAGTCTTTAACCAACCAAACCCAACCTGACCCAAAAAGCGAAACAGCGGTTTTCACTATTTCGGCTTTTAAATTCTCTAAACTGCCAAATTTGTTCGTTATTGCGGCAAAAAATTTCGTATTTTCTTGCGGCAAAACACTATTCGGAGTAAAAGTTTCCCAAAAAAATGTGTGATTAAAATGTTGAGCGGCATTGTTAAAAATGGCGGTTTCTTTCTCTTTTGCCGATTCAAAGATAATTTCTAACAACAACAAATGTTCATATTTCGTACCTTTGATTTTCGTTAAAAGGTTATTTACGTAAGCAGCGTGATGTTTTCCATAATGAAAATCAAAACTTTCCTCCGACAAAAACGGAGCAAAAGCATTTTTTGCGTAAGGCAACTCGGGAAGAGCAATTATTGACATAACAATTTTTTTATAAATTTTTTCACCGCAATTTTAAACATTTTTTTCGATATTTGCAAATTTTTCTCAAAATTTTTTTAAAATTACAAAAAAAATAATACATTCGCAACGAAAAATTTACAAAAATTATGTTGTTAATTTACTCGCAAAAACTTACGAATCGACTTTCTTATACGTTAAATTTGGTTTTTAACGAAATATTAGGAATCAATTTCTCTATAACTACCGACAAAAACGAGTTTTTAGACAGTCAATTGCCGAAGATTAATTATTCGCTCGAACATTTTAGAGATGAAATTTTTATTTCTGCGGACATTTTGTTGTTTGAAAATACGGTGAAAGATTTATTTCCCTCGTGTGTGGTGTGGAAAAATTTTACCGTGCCTTTTGCGACAACATCAAATTCGTTTTTGCCCTTCGATTTGCTTGCGGCAACATTTTTTCTCGTCTCGCGTTACGAGGAATATACAATTTTCAAAATGGACAAATTTCATCGATTTCCTGCACATCAAAGTTGGGCGTATAAACATCATCAATTAAAAACGCCGTTGGTGAATGCTTGGTGCGAATTATTTGCCGAAGAATTGCAAAAAATTTTCCCGAAATTATTTGAAAATCGCAAAAAACGGAGTTTTTTACACATCCCAACTATCGATATTGACAACGCCTTCGCTTACAAACACAAAGGTTTTCTGCGAAATGCGGGTTCAACAATTAAAAATTTTCTCACCCTGCGGTGGTACGAAAATTATCGAAGGTTTCTCTCTCTCACAGGAATCTCAAAGGACGATTATGACAATTATGATTTTATTGAAAAAGTGAATAAAAAATATCATTTAAAACCAATTTATTTCGTTTTGTTTGCAAATTATGGAAAACAAGATAAAAATTTGTCTCCGCAAAATCCGTATTTTCAACGACTTATCAAAAATTTATCTGCGAATTCTGAAATAGGAATTCATCCGTCTTTTAAATCGAATCAAAATTCTTCGCTCTTAGAAACTGAAAAAAAACTGCTTGAGAAAGTTATTGAGAAACCAATTTTGAAAAGTCGGCAGCATTTTCTGAAATTGCAATTTCCTTACACGTACAAAAATTTGTTGAAACTTGGAATCAAAGAAGATTATTCTATGGGTTTTGCCTCTGAAACAGGATTTCGGGCAAGCATTTGTATTCCGTTTAAATTTTTTGACCTAATTGCCGATTCTATCACCGATTTAACTATTTTCCCTTTTCCTGCGATGGACAGAACTTTGCACGATTACAAGCAATATTCATTGGAGAAATCTGCCGAGAAAATGAAAGATTTAGTCGAAAAAATTCGAAAATATAACGGCGTTTTTGTGAGTTTGTGGCACAACGAAACTTTGAGCAATTTGCGAGAATGGAAAAATTGGCGAGAACTTTACGAATTATCCTTTCAACTTTGATTTTTTTCGAAAATTTACTAAAAGTTTTTGAAAATTAAATTTATTTGTTAAAATTTTTTCAATAAAACTTCACTTTTCTCAATCTTTTTTTTAATTTTGTAAAATTATTTAACAAAATTTTTTAAATTCATGGCAGAAAATAAAATTTCGAACAATGAAAATGACGTTTTTCATGATGTTCCATTAGACGAGAGTATTCGCTATCAACCCGTTTTTCAAGCACTCCACAAGGCACAAATGTTGGTTTCTTATGCCGCCGAACAAGGAATTGCGTTGGAAAAAAACGATTTGCAAGTTTTTACGAAATTTAAACATTTAGTGCGAAACAACACTTGGTCCACTGACGAGGAAGCCGATTTTTGGATTGCGTATTCTAATATTGCAAAAACATTAGATGACGTCAATATCAAAGAAATTGAGGCAATAACGGTTGACTCAAATCCGAAGGGTTGGTTCGAAAAATTGTTTAAAATTCGTTGGTCGCCAGCACAAAAAATCGCAAAACAATATACCATGTCGGCGTTATTTTTTGTCGTGATAATGTTGATTTTGCAGGTTTACTCCTTAATCGGAAATAGTTTATTGAGTGAGGCAGAGGAAATTAGGATAAAAACTAAAACTTTGCAGACACATCGCTACGATATTGTTCAGAAAATTATTAAATCGGGCAATTCTTATGCGTTTACTTTTCATGAAACAATAAAAAATGATTCTATTGAAAAAAATGAAGACGATGCCGAGTTAAAACAAATGCGTTTCGACATCAGAGCAGATAATTATAATCTGTGGATAAATTATTTAGCCCTGACAAATGTTGCGTTAAACATTAATGATTGGTTGTTTTATAATGTTATCGGTTACAAAGAATTGGAAAAATTTTACAACACGCCCGATTCGGTGCAGAAGAAATATGGTTTTTACATTCAAACGCTTTATATGGCTCCCGAAGAGGCAATGGTTGAACTTTTTGACACTATCGATGCTATTTTATTGGCAGCAAAAACGCCGCTTGATGTTTTGAATCTTTATCTTTTGCCCCTACTTTACGGATTATTAGGTGCTTTTGCGTATGTTCTTCGAAATTTAAACGAACAACTTGAGTCAATAAATTATAGTCGAGACTCAAATACGAGATTTTTATTGCGATTATTTTTGGGTGCTTTGCTCGGACTAACAGTACGAGTATTTTTCGACTCGGAGTCAACAACCGAACTCAGCAGTTACTCGCCCTTAGCCGTTTCGTTTATTTCGGGATATAGCGTAGAATTTTTCTTCTCATTCCTTGACGGTTTAATAAAAAGAATCATCGGAAATCAGACAGAAAATACGAATTCGAAAGCGAAAGTTGAGAAATAATTTATTTTTTGAGAAATAATTTTCGAAATAAAATAAATTTTCGTATCTTTGCGTTGAGAATTAAATGTTGTTTTTAAAATTTTTTCGTATGAAATGGCAAAAATTTTTTTTCATAGGGCTGCTTTTTTTAACGTTCAATAGTTTCGCACAGCCCAAACTTTCTTACAAAACTCACGCATTGCATATCGGCGATGTTCACAGCACGCAGCAAGTCGAGTACGTTTCTCCTGGAAAAGACGGAGCAAGTAGAATTTGGGATTTTTCGAAGTTAAAATGTCTGCACTCAACAGCAACAAAAGTTCAAGACGCATTGATTAGCGATTTAGGCGATTGGTTTCCAAAATCAAATATTATCGCATATTCTGATGACGCCGAGAATTCGCATTTTTACGAAACAACGAATCATTTTACGCGTCAATGGGGCTACACAACAAAAAATGCGATAGTTCAATATTCCGTTCCGATAGTCAGAACGTTTTATCCTTTTGGGTTTCGTATGAAAAAAGAGGGAACTTTTAAGGGCAAAGGAATTCATTATGAACAAATTCACACAAATATTTCAGGCACTTATTCCATCGAAGGAGACGCATACGGAATTTTATTGTTACCTCGAAATGTCGTTTTGAACAATACTTTACGCATAAAATCTGTCGAGAAATATGTTGAAACAGGCTGTAATTGGTACAAAGCAGGAGTAACTCGTTATCTTTGGTACGTTGAAGAGGAACGTTATCCCGTTTTGGTGATTATTGAACGTGAAATTATTTATTCTAACGGCAAGACTGAAATCTCGCAAAGTGCGTATTATAATGACAAGATTTTGTCGCAAAAAATTGAGGAAATGTCGGCAGATATTCAGGAATATTCCAATGAAGACGTACTTTACAATGTTTTTCCGAATCCTTATAATGAAATTGTAAATATTTCGTATCATTTGAAAAAAAATTGTCGCGTAAGTATTGACATTCTTGATGTTGAAGGGCAAAAATTGAAAGATATTGTTGTGAATGAAAAGCAAAAAGGCGAATTTCAATATCAATTTTACCCCGCGCAGCTCAGTCAGGCAAATTCTACGTATTTTGTTCGCTTCCTTATTAATGACAAAGTTTATATTCGCAAAATTGTACGTCTTGAGTAAAAACTTTTTCTAAAATTTTTCTGTCAGATTCTCAAAAATTTGGCAGAAATTTTTATTTTCTCAAAAAAACTTGACTGAATTTTTTGAAATTACAGTTCATAACCTAATGCTTTTGGGTCAAATAAACGTTCGAGAGTTTGTAAATCATCAATTTTTTCAGAAATGTTTAATTTTTGATATGAAGAAATTAAATTTAACATCAAACGGTGCAAAATTGCTTCGTTAACGCAGGGTTCATAAAAAGATTTGTGTTCAGAAATTTTTTGTTCCTCTAAAAAACTCTTAATATTATGTTCAAAAACAATTAAACCTCGATTAAACGGGTTGATGTAAAATAAAATTTCCGAATTTATCTCATTTTTATAACACAAAATAAAATTTTTAGGCAAATTTACTCCAAAAATCGGCAAACCAAATTCTTGAGCAATCAATAAATAAATTATCGAAAGCGAGATAGAATTTCCTTTTCGCGTTTCTAAAACTAAATTGATATAAGAATTTTGCGGCGAGAAAAAATTGGTCGTATTTCCAATAAAATGATGCAAATGATAAATTACGTGATTCAAATATCGGACTTGCTCCAGCGGCGTGAGATTTTTTAAAATATCTCGCCAAATGTCATTTTTGATTCTTGCCATTTGCTCGCGAAGCGTTTCGTAAGAAAGGTCAGGATATTGATATCTCGCAATATAAAACGCACCTTCGAGTAAATTTTTTTCAGACGATTTTAACCATTTTTGTAAATTTTCCTTGACATCTGTAAACTGAATTTTGTGAATAATATTTTCAATTCTCGAATGAATGAAATGATTTGTCGAATTTTCCCATGCTTTTTCGAGTTCAGAAACCACAGAAATGCCTCTGCCCAACAAATTTTTCTCTATAATTTGAAAAACTTCATTGTCAGGGTCGTCCAAAAGACGAATTAAACCGTTAAGTTCGTTGTCGGTCATAAAATTTTGAGAATAATTTCACTTCAGAGAAAACTCTGTTTTTTTGCGATTAATTTTCGCAAAATTAATATATTTTTTCAAATTTTCAAATTTTTTGTAAAAAAACGAGATTAAAACTTTAATGTACTTTTTATCAAACTTGTTTTACAAAATTAAAATAAAAATTTACATTTTATTCTAAAATAATTTGGAAAATCGAGAAAAAAATTATATCTTTGCAATTAAATTGCATAATTGTAACTTGTTTATAATCAATGAGAAACCTATGAAAAAGTCTATATTTACCCTTTTTTATTTTTTTATACTGCCGTCTCTTTTTGCCCAGGAAAACGAGATAAAAATTTTATCTGGACACTCAGACGATATTACGTCTTTGGTTTTTGCGAAAAACGGGAAATGGTTAGTAAGTGCGAGTCAGGATAATTCGCTTTGCGTTTGGAATATTGAGTCAGGAGAAAAAATGAAAATTCTTTCAGGACACACCGACAACGTTTGGGCGGTTGCTGTTAGCCCCGATGGAAAATTTCTCGCAAGCGGAGCGTGGGACAATATCATCAAAATTTGGGATACTGACTCGTGGAATTGTCTCAAAACTATCACAAAACACACCGATTTTGTGAATTGCTTGGCATTTAGCCCGAATGGAAATCTTTTAGTTTCAGGCAGTGCAAACGGAATAGTGAAAATTTGGAACACCTCGACTTTCGACGAAGTAAAATCTTTCTCCGCCTCGCGAGAAAACATTTGGTCGCTTGCCTTCAGTGCAGACGGAAATTATTTGGCAACCACAGGAAACGACCGAACAATTAAAATTTGGAACACAAACACTTGGCAAACACTTCATATTTTCACTGAACACACAGAAACGGTTTGCTGCGTTGCTTTTAGCCCAAACGGAAAATACATTGCGTCAGGAAGTTGCGACAAGACCGTTAAAATTTGGAGTACAGAAACGTGGAAATTAATGAAAAATCTCACTAATTTTCAAGGACACGTTTGGACCGTTGCGTTCAGCCCCGACAGCAAATATCTCGTTTCAGGCGGCTTCGACAGACGTTTAACGATTTGGAAAATCGAAAATTGGGGCGAAGTAAAATCTTTCATCGACAAAAAAGCCATCACTTGTGCCGCATTCAGCCCGACAGAAAAATTTCTTGCCATCGGAGGATGGGACAACACCGTTAAACTTTGCAATTTGAGCAGTTTAGAGTTAAATATTCAAAATAATCCTGTTGAAAAACAAAATGACGAACCACAAAATGTTGATATTTTGGAAAAAAGAATTGCGTTAGTCATTGGAAACAGCAATTATAAAAACGAATCGAAACTTTTAAACCCAAAAAATGACGCAGATAGTATCTCAAATGTGTTGCGGCAATTAAATTTTGAAGTTTCGATGAGAAATGATTTGGAATTAAACCAAATGAAAGACGCAATTAACGATTTTGGCAATAAAGTTAAGTCTGCCAAAGAAGAAGGGTTTCACGTAATTAGTCTTTTTTACTTCTCAGGACACGGAATGCAGGTTGACGGCAAAAATTATCTCTTGCCCTTGAACGACAAAATCGGCGGAAAAGAAGATGTGCCTTTCGAAACCGTTGATGTTGACAGAATCTTAGCGAAACTCGAAGCGTCAGGAAGTTCGTTGAACATCGTTATTTTAGATGCGTGCCGCAGTAATCCTTTCGAGAAACGTTTTTCGAGTCAGTTTAAAAGTTTTTTCCCTGATTTTCAGGAAGGTTTAGCTCAACCGAATCTCACTTCAAGCGGAACATTAATTGCTTACGCAACTTCGCCGGGCAAAATTGCCCTTGACGGCGAAGGAACAAATAGTCCGTACATCGAGGAATTGTTAAAAAACATCAGAAAACCCAATTTAACTATTGAACAAGTTTTTAAACAAGTACGAATCGGCGTTTTGCGCCGCACGCGCGAGGTTCAACTGCCTTGGGAAGCAAATTCTTTGATTGGAGAATTTTATTTTCTCAAGAAAAAATAAAATTCTCACAAAATAAATTTGTGTAGAAAGAGAAAAATTTTTTTTTAAAAAATTTTTCTCTTTTTGTATTTAAAAAATTTATTTTTTGTACATTTGTAAATTCTTAATTTTCTAAAAAAATTAAACTTAATGAAAAATTTTTTTTTCTTTTTGCTTTTTTTATCTGCAAACTTTGCGTTAGCACAAAAAACCGTTACAGGAATTATTTCTGACAAATCAGGAAAACCTGTTAAAGATGTTTCTGTCAGTGTTCAATACACGAATTATCGGACTTTTTCTGACGATGAGGGCAAATATTCCATCGAAATGCCTGCGGGGTACAAAATTCTTGAATTTTCGAAAAAAGATTTTCGAAGTCAGGAAATTGAAGTTACTGAAAAAGTTTTGAATCTTACGTTAGTCGCACTCTCTGATGTAAAAGATATTTATGACCTGAGTTTAGAAGAGTTGATGAACGTTGAAGTAACAACTGCTTCGAAAACCGCAGAAGAAATACATATTGCGGCAGGAATTATTTCTGTCGTTACGTCAAGAGAAATCGAACAATTTGGGGCAAATAATTTGCTCGAAATTTTGCAACGAATCACAAGTACTTACATTGTTGGGTCGTTTTTGTTTCCACAAAATGTTGTCTCGGTGCGGGGAAATCTCTTGACGCACTTCAATAATCAAACTTTAATTTTGATAAATGGGCGTCCTTGTCGCGAAAGTTTGTACAGCGGCATTGATGCTCCGATTTTTTTGGCATTTCCGATTCATATTATTGACAAAATCGAAATTGTTCGTGGTCCAGGGTCGGTTTTGTACGGCACAAACGCATATTCAGGCGTCATCAATATTTTGACAAAAGAAAATACAAAAGAAACTTCGGTACATTTAACAGGTGGAAGTTTTAACCAACAAAGTTTACAAACTACGCATTCGACTAATTATCAAGGAGTTAATGTTTCTTCGGGAATAAATTTTTTCAAAGAAGACGGTTGGGAAACGGAATATATCGATGAACTTGATTCGCTGCGAAAAGGGAAAATGGCGGAACGCAATCTCGGAGGAACGGTCTTTTTGCATTACAAAAATTTCTCTTCAAATAATTTGTTGACAATTAGTCGGCAAAATAATTTGGGTTCAGCACCGAGAGGAAACTTCGATTATCTCGAAAGTATCCGCTATTTTTCAGATATTGGTTATCAAATTCAATGCACAGAGAAATGGAAAACTACGTTTAATTTAACGTTAAACTATTTTAACACAGATTTTCACATTAAACCACCCTCAGGAATCGGTGGACAAAATTGGAATGCCACTTCTACCGATTATCTGCTCGAAAATACAAATTTTTTAACTATTTCATCGAAATTTAACTTTCTAATTGGAGGAACTTTGTATTATATTTCAGGAAATGCCAAGCAAGCAGATTATGCTGCCATTCCGAAATATGAGGAAATTTGGTATAGTGCTTACGGACAAATAGAATATCGGGTTTTGAGTAATTTAAAACTCATCGCAGGCGGACAATTTAATAAACCTGAAAATATTTCTCTTGATTTTGTGCCGCGCTTAGGTGTTATCTATAATTTTAGAAAAATCGGAGCAAAATTATTGTACTCGCAAGCCTTTCGGTCTGCTTTTGCCGCTGAAAAAAGTATTGACGTACTGAATTTATTATTTGGAAACAAAGAATTAAAACCAGAAAAAATTACGACCACCGATTTTCAAATTTTTTATTACGGCGAAAAAATTCAACTTTCATCAACATTTTTCATCAGCGAAAGTCACAACATCATTGCACGCGTTCCTACGCAAACACCTGCAAACACCTACCGCAACGAAGGAAAAATTTTTTCAAACGGAATCGAAACGGAAGCACGTTTAATTTTCTTTGAAAATTTGTTTATAAATCTCTCGCACACTTATCAAACCAACGAAAAAGATGACTCGATAAAAAATTTTACAAATATTCCGAATCAAATGCTGAAGGCAGGAATTTCGTACAAAACGCACAGCGGAATTTCTCTCGGCATTTTTAACATCTATTTTTCAGAACCAAGCGATGTTATCTCTCGCAATAAATCTCGAAAATTAACGAATCCTGTGCCTGAGGCGTATAACTTGCTTTCTGCAAAAATTTCTTTCGATGTCAATAAATTATTTTTCCCTTCCAAGCATTTTGCTTTGTTGCTGAATTTTTATGGATACAATTTGTTGAACAAAAAAATTTATTTCCCCGAATTCAGTCGTAGTCGTGTGAATTCTATTTCTGGAATACAACCGCAAAGTTGGTATTGCAGTTTGGTGGTGAAATTTTAATTTATTGAGAATTTCTGTCAAATTTGGGGAAATTTGACAGAAATTCTTTATTTTAACGCAAAACAGCACTCGCAGCACAAACCAATATTCCTGCCGTTTCAGTGCGAAGGCGGTTTTCCCCCAAATCTAAGGACAAAAAATTATTATTCCTCGCTGCTAAGATTTCCTCTTCAGAAAAATCTCCTTCGGGACCGATGAGAATCAAAAATTTCTTGTTTTCATTAAAAAATCTGTTCAATAACATTTTTTCAGAATCAGAACAAAACGCAATTCCTCTTTTCCCTTGAAAATCATTGTTTATCAAAGAGTTAAACGAAGTAAATTTATTTAACTTCGGAGCAACATACGTTTTCGACTGCTTCATTGACTCAATAATTATTCGTTGCAAACGTTCCTCGTTCCATTGAGTGCGTTCAGAATACCTTGATAATAACGGAGTTATCTCATCAATTCCAATTTCTACTGTTTTTTCCAAAAAATATTCAAAACGGTCAATATTTTTGGGCGGAGCAATAGCAATGTGCAGATAATAATTTCGTTTTGTGCCGAAAAATTCTTGCGAAAGAATCGAAATTTCACAACGTTTCGCATTCGCATCAGAGATTTCTGCTATGTAACGAAAACCTTTTCCATCAATAATCTCAATTTTATCAAAATTTTTTAAACGCAAAACGCGAATTGCGTGTTTTGACTCATTTTCATTTAAAATAAAACTTGTCGAAGAAATATTTTCTGAATAAAAAATTGCCATTTTTTTAATTTTTTTTTGCAAAAATAAACTTTTTTTCGAAATTTCACAAAAAAAATGTAAATTTGTGTGTTAAAATTTTTCAAAATTTATGAGATACAAATTTTTTTTTTTATTTTTCTTTTCAATAAATTTACTTTTCGCTCAACATCCGCTTTGGAAAGAAGGCACCGCAAAAGTGATTCGTCCCGGTGACAAGGAATTTGGGATATTTTCTCCCTTTCGATATGGTTGGAATCACACAACAGAGTTGATTATTCACCCGATTTGGTTTATTGCGTACCCAAATTTTGCGATAAAAAAACAATGGTACAGAGGAGAAATTCAAATTGCGTCAATTCACGGAATTTATTATCCGACTCTTGCGTTGAAAATTGGGCAAAAATATGAGTTGGAAAATTTGAGCAGTGAAACAGAAATTCCGCAGTTGTTTGTGTTGCGAAATGAAATTTTGGCAAGCAAAATGTTGAAAAAGAAGACGCTTTGCGACCCGCCGAATTATTTGTTGACTCTCAAATTAGGTTTAAAATTCGCTATTAAACAGGGCGAAGAGGATTTGCCGCTTTTTAATTATCCCGTAATGTTTCACGAGACGGCAGTTTATCACGACAAATATTTGTGGTATGTGGGTGCAGATTTAGATGGTTATCTCGATGGAACTTTCAATTTTTGCGTTGATATTGATTTTGGGGCAATAGATTTTTTTGATGATTTTTATGTTGAACACAAAGGTCTTTTGCAGTGGAATGTTACCTCAAGACTTTCGGCGGCAGCGGGGTATAAAGTTGGAATGGGCAGTTTCGAAAACGGAGTGAAATTTTACGGCACTCCGCTTTTCGACTTAATTTGGAAATTCGAAAGAAAAAAAGAAAAGCAACTTCGACTTTTTGAGAAAGATTTACACGATGATGACGATTTTCGAAAATACTTTAAAAATGATTAAAATTTGTTAAAATTTCAAAGTGTAAGAATAGGAGTTTTCAGTTTTTTTCTCATCTTTTTTCTCATTTTTGTCAGTCAAAGAATAAGAATACGAAACAGACTGCGGTTTGGGGAGACGAAAGTGAATATTAATTTTCCCAAAACTTCGCACGCGCACGCCGCGATTTTTGGGTTTAGCATATTTTAACAATTTCACCACGCGAAGGGCTTCTTCGTCACAACCAAAACCTATTCCTTTATCGACTTCTGTGAAATCGACAAATCCTTGATTATCAATGGAGTAACGGACAAAAACTGTTCCTTCAATTTTATTTTCCAACGCTTCTTTGGGATAAACCAAATGTTCAGTGATAAATTTTTCTAAAACTTTTTTGCCGCCCGGATATTGAGCAAATTTTAAAAAATTCTTTTTTTTCTTTATATTTTCCATATTTCTCAAAAAAATTTAATAGTGATGCCATCGCAAAAAGTGATGACATCACTGAAAAATTTAACCGACAATTTGTTTAACCTTCTCTGCTGCTTCTTGCAATGTTGTTGCAGAATGCACAGCCAAGCCTGATTGGTCAATTAATTGTTTCGCTTCTTTTGCGTTAGTTCCTTGCAGCCGCACAATAACGGGAACTCGCACTTTGCCGAGATTTTTATACGCATCAACAACGCCTTGTGCCACTCTGTCGCAGCGAACAATTCCGCCGAAGATATTTATCAAAATGGCTTTCACATTTTCATCTTTGAGAATAATTCTGAACCCTGCTTCGACTGTTGTTGCGTTGGCTGTTCCGCCGACATCTAAAAAGTTTGCAGGTTTGCCGCCTGAAAGTTGAATGATGTCCATAGTTGCCATTGCGAGTCCTGCGCCGTTGACCATACAGCCAACATTTCCGTCAAGTTTGATGAAGTTTAAATTATACTTTCCTGCTTCGATTTCGTCTGGATTTTCTTCGTTTAAATCTCGAAAAGATTCGTATTCTTTGTGTCTGAAAAGTGCGTTGTCTTCGAGAACAAATTTGCAGTCTGCGGCAAAAATCTTGTCGTCAGAGGTTTTTACCACAGGATTAATTTCCAAAAGAGAAGCATCGCTTTTGTGATACGCCTCAGAAATTGAGGTAACAAAACGAATCATTTCTTTGTACGCTTTGCCCGAAAGTCCGAGTTGAAACGCAATTTTTCTTGCCTGAAACGGCAAAATTCCCGTTGCGGGGTCAATAATTTCTTTGAAAATCAAATGTGGCGTCTCAGCCGCAACGCTCTCGATGTCCATTCCACCTGCAGGCGAATACATCACAACATTTTTCCCAACAGCCCGATTCAACAACATTCCCAAATAAAACTCTTTCACAGGGCTTTCTCCTTGATAAAAAATACTTTGCTCAACTAAAACTTTGTGAACAATTCTTCCCTCAGGTCCTGTTTGATGAGTGATTAGTCGCATTCCGAGAATATTTTTTGCGTATAAAAAAACTTCCTCAAGCGATGTTGCGATTTTTATTCCACCGCCTTTTCCTCTGCCGCCCGCGTGAATTTGTGCCTTAACAGCCCAACACTCAACGCCTGTTTTCTCTTTGATTCTTTTTGCAATTTCAACGGCTTCTTCGGGTGTTGTTGCTACTTCGCCCTCGGGAACAGAAACTGAAAATTGTTGTAAAATGGTTTTTCCTTGATATTCGTGGAGATTCATAAAAAAATAATTTTTTATTTTTCAAAATCTGTCAGAAAATTAATTGAAAAAAAAATCTGACAGATTTTTTTATTTAATTGAGAGCGTTTTCGAGTTCTTCAGTCATTTCGAGATTGTGAAAAACATTTTGAACATCATCGTCTTCCTCAATGGCATCAACTAATTTGAGAAAAGATTTTGCAACATCAACGTCAACGGTCTTTCGCAAATTCGGAATGCGTTGTAACTCGGCATTTTCTGCTTCGACCTTCAGTTCTTCGAGTTTTTTTTGCATTGCTCCGAAGTATTCCATCGGAGTTGTAATGATGTAATGTTCATCGGTTTCCTCAAATTCGTCGGCACCTGCATCGATGACTTCGAGTTCAAATTCATCGCGGTTTAATTTGCTATTTTTGGCGACAGTAAAAATGCCTTTTCGCTCAAAAAGAAACGACAAACAGCCTGTTGTTCCGAGACTTCCGTTTCGTTTTGTAATTATTGAACGAACATTGCTGACCGTTCTGAGATTGTTATCTGTGAGACACTCGACAAATACGGCTAAACCGCCCGGACCGTATGCTTCGAAAGTGACTTCTTGAAAATTTGAAGTATCAGAATCGGCTTTGCTAATAGCACGCGTAATATTTTCTTTGGGCATATTGACGCCTTTTGCGTTATTGATTGCCAAGCGGAGACGCGGATTCCCATCAGGATCGTTACCGCCTTCTTTTACAGCAATAGAAATTTCTTTTATGATTTTCGAAAAAATCTTTGAACGTTTAGAGTCGAGAGCGCCTTTTTTGCGTTTAATGGTCGACCACTTATTATGACCTGACATAATGAGGTGAGTATTAAAAAGTTACGAATAAAATTTACTAAATTTAGAAAAAACAAAAGTATTTTTTTTCTTTGAAATTTCCAAATTTTTTTCACAAAAAATCATTTTTTTTTTCAAAATAAAAATTTTTTCGTATTTTTGTCTCGAAAAAAGATAAATCAAATGAAAACTTTTGTTGTTTTTTTAATTTCTCTGTGTTTTTTCCCTTCTCTCTTCTCGCAACCGATGAGTCAATATCATTATTTCGGAGCAAGAGCAGGAATAAATTATTCTACCATTTGGGGAGAATATATCTCGCCGATTATTTTGCCCAAAATGAAAAAATATCATTTGGGATTAAACGCAGGAATTTTTTACGAATATCAGGCAACGAAACATTTATTTTTCAAAACAGAAATTTTGTACTCGCAAAATGGGGCAACATTGTACGAAAACTATTATTATTTTGACAAAGACAGCAACAGAATCCCATATTTAGACTCTGAAATCAATGTTACCGCCGACTACATAACGATTCCTTTGTTATTGAAAGCTGAATTTGGTCGCGATTATAAGCCGCATAAAGCAGCGCGAAGTACATTTTTCGAAAAAATTCGAGTTTATTTTGTCGTGGGAATTTTTCCTGCCATTCGCATTGGGGGAGAAATAAAAATTGATACTCGCACCGTTCCTGACCGTTTAGAAGTTCCTATTCCTGATTTATATTTTCAGGAAAAACTTGTTCGGACAGAGATGGGCGCACAGGGCGGAATGGGAATAATTTTGAAATATCATTACGTTATTGATTTTCGTTATTCGTTGAGTTTGACAAATTTATATCAAGCAACATTACGGCAAAATCGCAACGGCGTAGCAACCTTAACTCTTGGGTATCGTTTTCGCGGCAAAGGAATTCGGTAGAAATTTATCTCGTTAACCAATTTTTAGCCTCTTCAATATTCTTGAAGTATTTGATAATGAAAGGTTTAGATTCTTCCTCGTCCAATGTTTGCTCGACTGAGACTTGAGAAAAAACATTATCGGTAACAACAAACGCACCTTTTCTCAATCCCGTTTTTAACAAGCGCGGAAAAATGTTTTGATTCACCCAAATCTGCGTAGATGGAACAATAACGAAATTAAACTCGCGATTATTCATTAAAATTCCTTTTGGTTTATGTTTTTCAACAAATTCAGCGAGAATAATTGCTTCGGTGCGATAATTCTCATCAGACATTTCGCTGCAATCTCTTCGGTGATTTTCGACAACAAGATTTTCCTCGTCAAAAACTATTTTTACAAATTCACTTTCGTAAAGCAACATAAAATTTATTTTTGCGACAAATATAATAATTTATTTTTCAATTTTCATAAAGAAATTTTATTTTTTTGAAAAAAATATATATTTTTGCAACGAAAAATGATT
>DYQK01000190.1 GCA_020719385.1 Rikenella microfusus
TACTTCCCATCTGAAATGTTCCGCCTTTCACGAGGACAAAACGCATTCCTGTGACAGATTCGGTGAATTCGGTTTCTAAAACAGGAGGATTCGGACCTGGGTCAGAATTTAATTTTTTATTTGTACGAGAAATCCAGTCGTCAACGTCGCTGTTTGTCGGCTTGTCGTTTGCATTTTTTGCTTTTTTAAACGATGTCAAGGCTTTTGCAAATTTTTGATTATCAAAAAAATCAAGTCCTTCGTTGTAAAATTTTTCGTATTCGTTAACAACATTTTGTGATTTTACAAAATAAAAATTTCCGTTCAAAGAGGAGGATTCCGTTGGGTTTTGTTCATTTCTACTTGCTTCTTGCACCGCTGTTCTTGTATATTTGAAAATTTGCTCGATCATTTCGGGCTTTTTGATATTTTCAACAAGTTTTTTGGTGAATAAACCGTTTTTTTCTCTCGGATTATCGGAAGCAAATTGTCCATTGGAAGTGGCAAAAGCAATGTACATTCCTTTTGTGGCATCAACTTTTTTAAAACCGCGGTTTTCGTTGCCCCGCTTGTCGCTGAACGGATTATTTCTGCATGCATCGAGAATTAAAATGGTCGTTTTGTCGGGATTATTCAACACCGAGACAATTCCATTCATTGGAAATGCCCCGCTTGTTCCGAGTTCAAATGTAACCAACAATTCTTGTGTAATGGCAGGCATATTGATGGGCAAAAAATAATTTTCGCCGTTGACGGAAATGCCGTGTCCTGCAAAATAAAACAGAACTACGTCATAATCAACAATTTGCTTTTTAAACAAAGCAACTTCTGTTGACATTTGTTGCAGCGTGAGATTGGTTTTTAAAATGACTTTAAAACCCAATTCCTTAAGAGTTGTTTCCATTAAAATTGCATCATTGACGGGATTTTTCAATGGATCAACATTTTGGTATTCAGAATTTCCCATCACGAGTGCGATTCGTTTTTCAGTTTGTGCGAAAATATTTCCTGCCAAGAGAAATATCGCAACGAGAATTAATACATTTTTCATAATGTAGAGATTTATTTGGTTGTTTAGCGTTTAACAAAAATTTTGTGCTGCAAATTTACAAAAAAGTTTTTATATAAGACTCGAAAAAGTAAAAAGTTCACAAAAAAAAATTAATTTTTTTTCGAAAAAAAATGTAAAAAATAATTTACTTTTCTCACAAAATATTTTACATATTAAAAAAATTATTATAAATTTGCATATTATTGTAAACATTTTTTCGCAAAATTATGGACATAAAAAAAACTATCATTTTACTTATCGGTGTGAGCGAATACCCCGAAGATTCGGCTATTTCGTCGATTCCCAATATCAAAATCAATATTTCTGAATTAGAAAAAACTTTTACGAATCCTGAAATTTTAGGAATCGAAAGGGAAAATATTATTTTCTCTCTCAACGAATCGAAAATTAATATTGAACGCAAACTCATTACTGCCTCGCGGCTGGCAAAAAATCAGTCTTTTACTCTGTTGGTTTATTATTCGGGACACGGAATTATTAGCAGTGAGGATTTTCGTCTATATTTAACTACTCTGCACAGCACTCTTGATTTTTTGGAAAGCGATTCCATTCCTATTGATACTTTTCGCAAAGTTTTAACGCGCTCGCGTGCGGGTCGCAAAATTGTCATTCTTGATGCGTGCCACAGTGGACAAATTCACAACGCAATGAACAATTTGTCTTCGCAATTATCTGCGGAATTGAAAAAATTTGAGGGTTCATACATTATTACGTCAGCCTCGGAGGACGAACCTTCGTTGTTTCCTGTTGATAAACCCAACGAACCAACTTATTTCACGGCGAAGTTTCTCGAAATTTTGCAAAACGGACTCAATAATGGCAAGCCTCATTGTACGTTGTCGGAAATTTTTAACGAGATGGTTGCGTATTTTCGAAGTAAAAATGGGTTTCCTGTGCCGCAACAATCGAGCTTTCAAAATATTGACGAAATGAATTTTGTGAAAAATCGTTTTATTGAGAAATATAAAATTTTTCAAAAAACCCGAATTCCGATTCCAAGTTATGCTGACATTCCCGAAAACAAAGAAATTATTACTTTGACGGAAGTTTTGCAACAGCAACGTCGGCGTTTGATTTGTCGGCACTTAATTTTAGTAAGTTTGGTCGGGGTAAGTTTGTTTTTTGCCCGATATTTGCGAGTTTCTCATTTCGAAAATGTTGTTTTAACAGGCAATAAAGCACAAGAGCATCAACTTTTTGCGAATTTTTCTGAATTTTCGAAAGAAAAAAAGAAAATTTTTAACATTTCTAACGCAAAGAATGTCGAAAATTTAATTTCTGAGGGCGATAAATGGTTTCTTAGAGGTGAAAATTTTTACTCGCAAGCAAAAAAATGTTATCTCGAAGCACAAAAATTAAATTCACAAAATTCTGTCGCACAAGAGAAATTAACTTTTATTAACTCAAAAATTGATGAGAAATTTTTTGAGTACAAAAAACAAGCGGAAACATTTCTCAAAGCAGATAATAGTTGCGATGAAACGCGTTTTTATTTGTTAAAAGCGTTGTCTTTGAAACCTGATGATGTTTCTGTGCGTCAGTTGTTGGAATCTTTGCCCGATTCTGCGAAAAATCGGAGTCGAAGTTTAGTATTTAAGTGATAAAATACTTTTTTGCCGCAATTTTTTATGATAAAATACATTTTGTTTTTGTTTTTGAGTATCTTTTTTGAGAAAAATATTTTTGCACAGGTAAATTGTTTTCAAAAATTTTATCATTATGGGAAATTGCGGTTTCAAAAAGGTCAATATCAAAAAGCAGTCGATAATTTTGAAGCAGCAAAGGAATGTAACGATGTGCCTTCGGAGAATGATTTAATAGAATTTCTTGCGAGGTCGAAAAAATGTCTTCGTTTATTGAACGATGGGAATGAAAAATTTTCTCAAAAAAATTATTCTGAAGCGAAAAGTTGTTATTTGTCGATTTTGAAAATTAATTTTCAAGATAGTTTTTGTCTGCAACGAGCGAAATTTTGTGAAATTCAGTCTCTTTCACCTTCAGAGATGGTTTTTGTGCAAGGTGGAAAATTTTCGATGGGCAGTTTTGAGGGCGAAATAAACGAAAAACCTGTTCACGAGGTTTCGGTAAAAAGTTTTTGGATGGATAAATATGAAGTTACAAACGCAGAATTTGTCGTTTTTCTAAATGAAAAAGGTAAAAATTCAGAAAATGGAAATTCTTGGCTCGATTTACAAAACGAAAATTGTAAAATAAAATTGAGAAATCAAGTTTATGAAGTCGAAATTGGTTTTGAAAAACATCCTGTTTTGGTGAGTTGGTTCGGTGCCAAAGCGTATTCAGAGTGGGCGGGCAAGCGTTTGCCGACAGAAGCGGAGTGGGAATTTGCCGCAAGAGGCGGAATGTTGTCGCAAAATTATAAATATTCAGGCAGCGATTTTTACAACGAAGTTGCGTGGTTTCGCGGGAATTCGGGCGGTGATATTCAGCGTGTTGGAACGAAAAAGCCCAACGAATTAGGGATTTTTGACCTATCAGGCAACGTTTGGGAATGGTGCGAGGATTTTTATGACGAGAATTTTTACTCGCAAAGCGAAAGAGAAAATCCTCAAAATACGAAGAAAAATATGTTTCGCATTTTGCGCGGCGGCGGTGCAACAACGTTTTATTATCAACTTCGTTGTGCGTACAGAAATTTTAATTTGCCCGAAACAACGCAAAACACAATTGGTTTTCGTTGCGTGAGAGATTGATAGAGAAATATTGTTTATAAAAGTAAATTACTCTATTTCTTTTCTAATTTTTTCAATTTCGTTGAGAGATAAACTCGTCATTTGAGCAACTACTTCGTTGGACAAACCCAATTTTATTCCGTTTATTGCCGCAAGTTTAATTCCTTCTTTTTTCCCCTCTTTAATTCCCTCTTCTTTGCCAAGTTTTTTGCCCTTTTCCTCGCCAATTTTTATTCCTTTTTCTTTTCCGATTCTCTCGCC
>DYQK01000013.1:0-28470 GCA_020719385.1 Rikenella microfusus
ATAAATCTGTTTTTGAATATCAAAATAAGTAGTATTTGGTTGATTAATGATTCCTGTTAATGTTTGTGAAAACGAAAAAAGAGATAAACATAACAACAAAATTGAAATAAAAGTGATTTTCATTATTACAAATAAAAAAATATTAATAAATAAAAAATTTCCCGTGAATGGTAATGTTGTTAGGAAAAATAATTCGGTAAAAATAAATTCCTTGAAACTTGAAAATATTTTTACCCAGTAATATTTTATTTTCGGTAATATGATTTTTTTCAAAACACTTTTCTCCCAAGAGATTAAAAATTTGTAACTGACAATTTTGACTTTTGCTGTTTTCGAATTCTATAACAAAATTGTTTATTACAGGGTTCGGATAAACTTTTGAAGTTTTTTTACTACTTAGTTCATTTATTGAACCAGTGCATCCGTTACTTACTAATAATAATAATTCATCAATAAGCCATCCAGACTTGCCTGAATCTATCGAGTCGCTGACAAAAGAAAAACGAATAATTACAAAATCTATTGTGTATTGAGCAATACCACTTCCTCTTTCCCAAATAATTGAAATGGGATTCCATTTTTTAGAATTCCCAGAAAAAGCAGCACATCCTCCGTTTATTGTATCTGATTTTTTGTAAAAATATAGATTTTTCAAAATCAATGTCGTATCCTCAATAACATTTATCCAATTTATTCCTCCATCATAAGAGATTTCAATATAACCTCCATCATACAAAGAATCAGTTTCGTATTTATGCAAAAAAGAAAGTGTCATTGTACTCCAGCAAAACGCAGTATCTGGTCGTTTAAGTTTGATTTCAAAAGAAGAACGATTATTTACAGGATACGGATTCACCGTATCGGTAACCAAAGCAAAAGGTTGCGTGTAAGCACTGTCAAAGATTAATTTTCGAGGTTTGCCGACTTGCCAAATATTGCTGGACTGAGTGCTGTCAATACGCAAAAAACTGTAATTGTTCTCGAAAGAAGTAAAATATAAGATTTGCTCAGGCGAATATAAGATTCTTGGTGTTTGTCCAATTCCAAATGATATGAAAAATATCATTGCAAAAGTGAATAATATCGATTTTCATAGTAGTAAAATTTAAAGATTTTCAGAATAATATTTTGTTTTCATAAATTTGTTTGAGTTTTTTTAAAAAATTAGTTAAAATTATACGATTTTTAGAGAAAAAAGTTTCACAAATTTTACAAAATCTGTCAGATTTCGAAAAATCCGACAGATTATTTTGTGAAGTTTATTTTACATTTAACACTTCTGCGATGACTTTTTTAAAACTTGTCTTGTCCATTGCACCCATTGACATTTGTGGTTGCCCCTGCAAAGGCACAAACAACAAACTTGGAATGCTTTGAATTCCAAAAACTGAGGAAAGACGTTGTTGCTCGTCAGTGTTGACTTTGTAAATGTAAAGTTTGCCTGCAAATTCTTTTTGCAATTCCTCTAAAATCGGAGCAACTGCCCGACATGGTCCGCACCAATTTGCGTAAAAATCAACGATACACGGAAGAGTTCCTGTATACTTCCATTCTTTGTTTGTGTCAAAATCGAAAACCTTAACTTTGAAAGTCTGTTCGGTTAAATGTTCTACGTTTGCCATTTTGAGATGGTTTTAAGAGTTAAAAAATTGAGAATTTTCCTTAGAATCTTGTTTTAAACGGTGAATATCGGTCAATAAGTTGTCTGCCAGCGTACTTGCCCCGATGCGAAACAACGATGAATCGAGCCATTGGTCGCCGAGAACGTTTTTCATTATTGAGAAATATTCTATTGCCTGCTGCGATGTCGAAATTCCACCTGCGGGTTTAATTCCGATTTTTTTGCCTGTGCGTTGAAAATATTGTCGAACAACATTCGCCATAACAAAAACTGCTTCGTGAGTTGCTGCGGGAGAAATCTTGCCTGTCGAAGTTTTGATAAAATCTGCACCCGATTCTATCGCAAGAATTGACGCAATATAGATATTTTCGACAGAATTTAACGCACCTGTTTCGAGAATCACTTTCAAATGAGCGTTTTTGCACGCCATTTTCATTGCCCGAATTTCCTCGCAAACGGTTTGATAATTTTTTTCCAAAAATTTTCCGACAGAAATAACCATATCGATTTCATTCGCACCTTTTTCGACGGTCAACATTGTCTCTAAAACTTTTACTTCCAAAAAAGTTTGAGAAGAGGGAAAACCACCAGAAACGGCGGCAATTTTCACTTTTGAACGGTGCAAATTTAATTTCACTTCCGCAACCAAAGACGGATAAACGCAAATTGCTGCCACTTCGGGCAAATGTGCGTAATAAAAATTATCCACTTTTCGACATAATTCTGCCACTTTCGCAGAAGTATCATTTACGTTCAATGTTGTTAGGTCGAGACAACTAAAACATCGCACTAAATTTTGCAAATTAAAATTTTCAGAAGTTTTTTGCAAAATCGCTCTCACTTGATTATCAACTTCTTGCGAGGTTAAAGGCACAGCATATTGAGATAAAAAATGTTCCATCAACGAGAAATTTTAAACTAAAAAATTAGAACTTATTGATTGATTGTTGTAAACTTTTTTAATGACATCAGCCATAACATCGGCAACAGACAGGATTTTTATGCGTTCGCTTTGTTTTTTCAACGGAATTGTGTCGGTAACAATGACTTCTGTTAGCAGCGATTTCTCGATTTTTTCGATGGCATTTCCCGACAAGACAGGATGCGTTGCGATAACACGCACACTTTTTGCCCCATTTTCCATCATTTTATTTCCTGCGGCAATAATAGTGCCACCTGTATCAATAATGTCGTCAACCATAATGACATTTTTGTCTTTGACATTTCCGATGACGGTAATTTCATCAACAACATTTGCTTTTTCTCTTGATTTATGACAGATGACAAGCGAGGTTTTGAGAAATTTTGAGTAAGAATTTGCCCTTTTTGTGCCGCCCGTGTCGGGAGATGCCAGCACAAGATTTTCCAAATTCAAACTATTGATGTACGGCACAAATATTGATGACGCATAAAGATGGTCTACAGGCACATCGAAAAAACCCTGAATTTGATTTGCGTGTAAATCGATGGTTATCATTCTTGAAATTCCTGCGGCAATAAGCAAATTTGCAACAAGTTTCGCACCCAAAGAGACTCTTGGTTTGTCTTTTCGGTCTTGTCTTGCGTACCCAAAATAAGGAATTACCGCAACGGTTTTGTAGGCAGAAGCCCGATTCGCAGCATCAACCATCAATAAAAGTTCCATCAAATTGTCTGCAGATGGAAAGGTTGACTGCACAATATAAACGATTGCTCCTCTAACGGTTTCGTCGAAACTTGGTTGGAATTCTCCATCAGCGAAACGTAATAAAGAGGATTTTCCAAGTTCTACTCCTGCACTTTTAGCGATTTTTTCAGCCAGATAAAGCGAGGAAGTGCCTGAAAAAATTTTAAAAGGAATATTATTTTTAGACATAAAAAAACTGAATCTTTACGGCACAAAGGTAAAAATATTTTCGAAAAAAATAAAAAAAATAAAAATAAGTTTTTTTGTGAGAAAAATATTTGATAAATCGAAACAAAATATTACTTTTGCGGTAAGTTTAAACTAATGTAAATCTCTTTGTTTATGAAAAAATTATCTCTTGTATTCCTTGTATTATTCGGGGTTTCGAAACTCTTCGCACAAATGACTTGGGAAGATATTTCTAAGGCAAAAGAAAAAAGCGACAAGGAAATTACCGATGAAAAGAAAAAAACAAAAGCAAAAACTTGGGTTAATCGAGGGGAAGTTTATTTAGAAATGGCTCAAGTAAACACTCGCGGCTTGTACGCAGGAATGACTCAAACTGGTTTTACTGGTGCAGAAGTTTTAGTTGGAAAACCAAGCAAAAAAGAAACCAAAGAAGACGGAAGCGAAGTTTGGGTGTATGAACGAGTAAATCTCATTTTTAGAGATGGATTACTTGATTCGTGGGACGAAACTCAACCAATGGACGCAAAAGCGCTGGACAAATCTTATGAAGCGTTTTTCGAAGCGTTCAAGTTAGAGGAAAAATTGAAAACAAAAAAAACTGTCGGCGAAAAAATGATTATTTTGCGAAGTTTATTTGTGCAAAGAGGAATTACTCATTATGGCAAAAAAGAATATAATGAGGCGTTGCATTATCTCGAAGGTTCTGTCGAGATAAATCAAGTTCCGACTGTCAAGACTGACATAACTTATGATGAGAAGCAAATTGTTTATTATTGCGGCGTTGTTTCTGAATTGGCAAAAAATTACGAAAAAGCAAAAAAATATTACCAAAAAGCCATCAACAACGGCACCGAAGGCGGCAAATCGTATATTTATCTCTCAAATGTTCAGAAAGCAACAGGCGATTCAGCCACTGCACTTCAAACATTAAAAACAGGCTTCGAGAAATATCCCAGCGACCAAAACGTTTTAATCGAGTTAATTAACTTTTATCTCGTTAAAAATGAAATGAATCTCGCACTTGACTACTTGAACAAAGCCATCGAAAGAGACAGGTCGAATCCGCAATATTATTTTGCCCAAGGAACTTTGTACGACAGAATGTCTACGGACAAGACTCTTAAAGCCACTGACGCACAAAAAGAGGAATACAAAAACAAAGCCATCTCAGCCTACGAACAAGCCATCAAACTTGACGACAAAATGTTTAATGCTTACTATAACTTAGGTGCTTTGTATTACAACAATGCAGCGAAAGTTATTGAGATGGCACAAAATATTCCTCCCAAAGAAACTGCAAAGTATGACGCAGAAATGGCAAAAGCAGAGGGTGAATTTAAAAAATCACTTCCTTATATGGAAAAAGCAAGTCAGTTAAATGACAAAGATATGAGTACATTACAAACCTTAGAAACGGTTTACAAAAAGTTAAAAATGTACGACAAAGCAAAAATTGTGAAGGCAAAAATTGAGGAATTGCAAACTGCACCTCAAAACACCGACCCAATGAAAAAGAACTAATAAAAAACAACATTCTGCAAGGTTTTTTCTCAAACAAAACAAAGAATCTTGCAGAATATCTTTAAAATGTAAAGTTTAATTTTCATAATTTGTAAAACATTGATTTTCAATGAGATAAAAAATTTTTAAAAATTTTTTTTATTTTTTTTCAAAAAAAGTTTTTTTAATTAAATACTTTTTCTAATTTTAGCCCCAAATTCAAAAAACAAGTTTTTAAAACTTAATCATTTTTTAAATTCAGTAATTATGTCATTAGCGGAATTAACTCAAACCCACGGTTGGAGAACTTTTATGGCAAAGCTTTACGGTATTGGTGCAGCCGTTGTTATTATTGGTGCGTTGTTTAAAATTATGCACTGGCCAGGTGCTGGAGCAATGTTAGTCGCAGGTCTTGGCACTGAGGCAGTTATCTTTTTCTTCTCAGCTTTCGAACCTTTACACGAAGAATTAGACTGGACACTCGTTTATCCACAACTCGCAGGACTCTCTGACGATGACGAGATAGAAGTCAACAAAGGTAAAGACAAAGGCGGAAAAGGTGCAATTTCGTCATCAAGCGGCGACGCATTACAAAAATTTGACGAAATGCTCGAAAAAGCAGGCGGCGGAAATCTCTTCCAACGTCTCGGAGAAGGTTTAAACAATCTCGCAAACGGCGTCAAAGACATGACAAACATTTCTAACGCAGCTCTTGCTACTAACGAGTTTACCAACAATTTGAAAACTGCTTCACAGTCAGTTAACACACTTTCTGAAGCATACAAAACTTCTGCAAAAGAAGTCGGAACATCTGCTTCTACTCTTACGACAGCGTACAAACAATCTGCTGAGGCATTGAAATTTTCAGTAGAAGGACTCGCTGATGCATACAACAAATCATCGCAACAAGTCGGAGAAACCAACAAAAATTTCGTTGCAGTTTATAATAAATTAGCAACCAACATGGACATTGACTTCTCAGCTTTGAAAGATGGCAACAAACAATACGGTCAACATTTAGGCAATTTAAACAAAAATTTAACTGCTTTAAATGCCATTTTCGAAATTCAACTCAAGGAAGCAGATTTAGACAAAATGATTCAAGATTTACAAGGTTCAGTCGAATCGGCAAAGAAATACAGCGGTGAAGTTCGCAAATTGGGCAAACGTCTCGAAGCATTGAACGGAATTTATGGCAACATGCTGACAGCAATGAACTATAAATTAGACGAAACCAAATAACATCCCTCGGGATATTACTAATAATAAAAAAATAAGTCCACTATGGGTCACGGAAAAGAAACACCGCGTCAGAAGATGATCGGGATGATGTATCTCGTTTTGACCGCCCTTTTGGCACTTAACGTTTCCGCTGAGGTCTTAAATGCATTTCAAATCATTGACCACAGCTTAATGAAAAGTGCCGAGAATACGGTCGAAAAAAATAAAGGGATTTATACCGAATTTGAAAAAGCAATGAAGGAAAATCCCGGAAAAACAAAACCTTGGAAAGATAAAGCCGATCAGGTAAAAATCCAATCTGATGCATTAATCAAATTGTTAGATTCGTTGAAAACCAGAATCGTCACCGTCGCCGACGGACCAACAGGAAACTTCAAAAATGTTCAAAAGAAAGACGACAACAACGTTCCTGGACAAATCATGGTAATGGAAGACGGAGGTAAAAATGGAAAATTTCTCGTTTCGCGAATCAATGCTCATCGAGATGCACTTTTAAAACTTGTCTCCGATACTTCCAAATATCGCGAAGTAGTTAAATCGGTAAAAATGACTCTCAGCACCGATGACATCGTCAGTGCAAATGACGGTGCCAAAGTGCCTTGGATTACCGCAAACTTCGAACATTTACCCTTGGCAGGTGTTATGGCGTTGATGTCTAAAATGCAAGTCGATATTCGAAACGTAGAAACCGAAATGACGGGTTATTTACTCGGACAAATCGAGGCAGGAATGTTTAAGTTTAATAAAATCGAGGCAATTGTCAGTTCTTCGTCAAGTTCTGTAATGCGTGGAGAAAAATATGAAGCACAAGTTTTTATTGCCGCTTCAGACTCAACACAAGACCCTGAAATCCTTGTCGGCGGAGCAAAACTCCCCATCAAACAAGGAAAAGGTATTTATTCAGGAAGTACAGGAGATGTCGGCAAAAAACAATGGGGCGGAGTAATTAAACTCAAAAACCCTCGTTCCGGCGAAATTATGGAATTCCCATTCAAAAGCGAATACGAAGTTACTCAACCAAGTTTGGTTGTCTCTGCTGAAAAAATGAACGTTTTTTACATTGGAGTCGAAAATCCTGTCAAAATTTCTTACTCAGGCGTTCCTGACGAAAGAATCAATGCAAGTATTACTGCTGGTTCTATCACAAAAGGAGCAAAAGGTTCATACATAGTAAGAGTTAAACAAGCGGGAAAAGTGACTATCAACGTTTCTGGCGCTACCGGCGATGGAACACGTTCATTAGGTAATGCTGAATTCCGCGTAAAAACTATTCCACCGCCTGTTGTCAAACTCGGTGGTGAACAAGGAAAATCAGGAGGAGCAATCAGCAAAGCTGAATTAGAGTTAGGTTGGGTATGGGCAGGAATGGAAAACTTTGACTTCGACTTGAAAGTTACCGTTAACAAATTCCGCGTTTCAACAACCGTAAAAGGTTTCGTAAAAGACGAATCTAACACAGGAAACCGCCTCAATAGCGCACAAAAAGTCTTAATCAAAAGTTGTTCGGTAGGAAATAAAGTATATTTCGAAAATATCGACGTTCAAATGCCTGACGGAACAACACGAGGACCTTTCACAATGGGATTCGTCATCAATGGTTAATTGTGCATTGAACACAAAATAAGAAAATTGATTTTTCAAAAATTCCGTTCACAAAACGGAATTTTTTTTTCAACAAAAATTAAATTTGTAAAAAATATTGAGAAAATTTTTTTTATTTAAAATTTTTTTTTATTTTTGAAAAAATTTTTTTATGAAACTCCGAATATTTCTCATATTTTTTATTTTTCACATCGGAATTCTGCAACTACTCGCACAGAATAACGAAATTTTGATAGGCAGTTTTCCTTTTACAAATTACGGAGTCAAAGATGGACTGCCACAAGAAGATATTATCGCAATTTTTCAGGACAAAAAAGGATTTATTTGGGTGGGAACTTATTACGGTGCAGCCCGATATGACGGAAGAGAAATGAAACAATTTAACACTCTCAACGGACTAATCAACAACTCTATCAACGATATAAAAGAAGATAAAAACGAATATATTTATTTCGCAACGTTACGCGGAATCTCGGTTTTAAATCAAAAAACAAATGTTATTGATACTATTTTCAAAGATATTCCTTTCAAAAAAATTCTCATTGACAACGAAAATAATAAATTTTTTTACGGCGATACAGGAATATTTCTCCAAACTTCGAAAAAAGAACTTCGAAATTTAAACAAAGAAATCCCTAATTTGCCCTTGAAAATCAACGAAATAGACCAACCAAAAGGTCTCGCAACGTTTATTATTGCCTCCGATTCAGGTTTATTTTGTCTCAAAGACAAACGTTTAGAGAAAATTTGGGACAAACCTTGCTTTTCCATTTTTACAGACAAAGAGAAAACTTTGTGGCTCGCAAGCGAGGAAGGAATATTTTTTTCAGATTTCTTTCGAACCTGTCTCAACGATGAATTCGTTTTTCGCAGAATCTCGAAATTTGCAGAAAGTTTAATCTCGTACAAAATGCCCAAATGCGAGGTGAGACAATTCTCCCAATCTCAAGACGGCTCTATTTGGGTTACTTCAACGTATCAAGTCTTTCAAATCCTTAGCCGCGGGCAAGAACCAATCGTTTTTGACAACACAACAGGACTCAACAATCAGGCAATTTATAAAGTATTTTTCGACAATGAAAACAATATTTGGTTCGGAGCCGCGGGCGGAATGCAAAAACTTTCCAACAAAAGTATACGCATTATTTATCCTGACGGTTATGTCAACAAAATTTTTGAAGACAAAAAAAATCGTCTGTGGTTCATAGCGAATAATTCGGTTTTTTTCCTGAAAGACAATGTTGTCGTGCCGTTTTCTGATAAAATTTCTATTGACAACAAAACTTTCGGAATAGAGTTGTTGAAAAGCGGTAACATTTTGATTATCAACGGAGAAGGAAGTTATGAAGTGAATGTTAACTCGTTAAATATTGAGACAAAAATCAAATTTTCCACTCCGATAACTTATATCGAAGCGATTTTTGTTAACTCAAAAAGCAATATTTTTATTATGAGCGGCGACAAAGGTGAGATTTATTTTATGAAAAATATCTCGTCAAATTATATAACTTTACAAAATAAATATACCACAGGAATTTATCAACTCATTGAATTTCAAGGAGATGTGATTGGAGCAAATAGTTCGGGACTAACATTGTTTCGCGATGGGAATTTTGTTTCACTTTGCGATTTAAACGTCAGTGCGTGGGGATTATTAGTCGAGGATGGAAAATTATGGTGCAGCACAGAAAAAGGTGTCGGAGTTTATAACGGCAAAAATATCGAATATTTGTCGCCGTCTCTTATCGCAAATGACGTCAATGCGTTGATTTCATCGGTAGATTCCAATTATTTTTGGTTAGGAAAAAATGACGGTTTATATTATATAGAGAAGAAAAATCCGCAGAAATATCAATTTTTTATCAACTCAAAAGACGGAATGCCTGGAAATGAAGTTGCAATTTCAGGTTTTTTTATTGACAGCGAGAAGCGTTTGTGGGTCGGGACGTATCACGGCATTTTTACTTTCACGCCGCAGCAACGCAATACGGCGAAACATCCGCCGTTGGTTCATTTGTCGATTCGTTTAAACAGAGAAAAAGTTGAAAATCTCAAATCGCAATTAAATCATTTTGAGAATAATTTGTATTTCGAGATAACAGCCGTTTCGTTTAAAGATGAGAAAGCAATAGAATATGAGTTTCATCTTGAGGGTTTAGAAACCGATTATCTCGCTTCGAAAGGCAAAGAATTTAAGGCAAATTATCAAAATTTAAAAACAGGAAAATATAGTTTTAAGTATCGGGCAAAGGGAAAAGATAATATTTGGTCGGAATTTTATTCGGTGAATTTCGAAATTTTAAAACCTTTTTGGCAGGAAACTTGGTTTTATTTGATTTTAGGAATATTATTTCTCGGTTTAATTTTTGTTTTTGTGCGAATTCGTTTAAAAGTTTTACAGAAAAAAAATGAGTTTTTGGAAAAAACTGTGAAAGAACGCACCAGCGAGATAGAATTGCAAAAAGGTGAAATTATGGAACGCAACGAGGAACTTTTGCAGCAAAAAGAAGAACTTGTTGCACAATCGGAACTTTTGCACGACATAAATGATGCGTTGGAACAGAAAAACGTTGAAGTTGAACAGATGGTTGAACAATTAGAAAGTATGTATACAGAATTGAACGAAAAAAGTAAAATTCTCGAAAAATTGTCAATTGTTGCGAGCAAAACCGACAATTCGGTGATAATTTTTGATTCGCAAGGCGATATGGAATGGGTTAATGAAGGTTTCGGGAGGCTATTAGGAGTAACTATGGAAGATTTTAGAGAGCGTTTCGGCGGAAATATTTATAAAAATAGTTTAAATCCGAATATCAAAGAGATTATTGATGAGGCAATTTCAGAAAAAAAATCTGTGAATTATGTGTGTAAAACTTTTACAGCAGAGGGAAAAGAAATGTGGTTTCAGACAACATTGACGCCGATTTTTAATGAAAAAAGCGAATTGCACAAATTAATTGCCATTGACACCGATATTTCGAAAGTTAAACTGGCAGAGAAGGAAATTACTAACCAAAAGAAAAAAATTACAGACAGCATTCAGTACGCAAGTCGGATTCAAAATGCGATATTAACGCCGCAAGAGGTTATAAATCAATATTTTAGCGAGTATTTTCTGTTGTACTTGCCAAAAGACATTGTTAGCGGCGATTTTTACTGGTTTCAAAAGAAAAATGAAAAATTAATTATTTCTCTTGCAGACTGCACAGGTCACGGAGTTAGCGGTGCGTTTATGAGTATTCTCGGCATTTCGTTTCTCAACGAAATTGTGAGTAAAATGGGAGATTTGCAGTCAAATGAAATTTTAAATCAGTTGCGAGAGGCAATCATTTCTGCGTTGCATCAACATTCGACAGAGAAGGAAACGCGAGATGGTTTAGATATTTCTTTGTGTATTATTGACAAAAACGAAAAAACGTTGGAATATTCGGGAGCAAATAATTCGGCATATATTATTCGGAAAAATATTGAAAATCAAGAGATTATAGAGTTAAAACCTGACAAAATGCCCATCGGACTTTATACACAAAAAGGCGATAAACCTTTTTCGTCTCAAAAAATTTCACTTGAGGAAAATGATATTTTGTATTTATTTTCAGATGGTTTTATTGACCTATTCGGCGGCGAAGGCAACAGACGTTTTTCAGTTAAACAATTCAAAGAAGTGATTTTGAAAATTCAGAAATTTTCACTTTTCGAACAAAAACTTGAGTTAGCAACCATTTTAGAAGAATGGCGGCATTTTAACGGCAAAATGTATGAACAACTTGACGATATTAGCGTTTTAGGTGTAAAAATTTTCTAAATCTCAATATTTCTCAAAAATTTTTCTTATTTTTGCAAAGAATTTTCACAAAAAAAAATTATGAAAAAATTTTCTCTTTTTATCATTTTTGGAATATTGTTTTCCTCTCTCTTCGGGCAACGTCTTGATTATGAAGACGATGTCTATGAGTTAATAAAAAAAAATAAAATCGACGAGGTTTATCCGATTCTTTGGCAATATCAACGTCAAGACCCGCATTTCGCAAATACTTACGTGCAAATTGCAATGATTGCCCAATTTTATGCCAAGGAATATGACCCTTTGATAGACAAAAAGGAAGTTGACCATTTTATTTATGTGGCAAAATTGTGTTGGGGACTCGCAAAAGGTAAAATGACGGAAAAAGAAGTTCGAAAAAATCGAGAATTTTTCGAAAATGCAAAAATTGTTGACAACATTAAGAATTTGGCATTCGAAGATGTGATGCGTTTTGTCGAAAAACGGAACGCCGAAATTGTGGAATATGAAAAAAATGTAAAAATTATTGTCGCAAATTATCACGCAAGTGTGCGGCATTATAACGAATGTATTCGTTTGTTTCACGGAATAAATCGCAAAAACGCAAAAATCAAAGATATTTATCTCAATGTCAATGATTCGCTTTTGCAAACGGCAAAAAATTTATCTGCGAGTTTTGATTCTACGTTGTTTTATTTTCAGGAATATAAAACGGCGTTGAAAAATTATCCTGTGAAAAAATATAATCCGACTTATCAACTGCAACCGATTATTACGTTTCGCCTCGAAGGGTTGACGAGTTCCAATTTTTTAAAAAATGAAGTTCCCATTTGGGATTACGGAACTTGGGTGCGAGATTTATTCGCAACTTTAAATTCTGAAATCAAGGAAAATCGCAACAAAGCGATGCTTGTTGATGGTGAGATGAATCAAAAAATCGAGGATTTATCAACGGCAAATTTTACGAAAGAGATGCCGCCGTTTTATTCTCTTGACGCAAAATTGGTGAATAAAATTGAGAAATATGATTTTCAGTCTGTACTCGCCGCATTCTTGACGTACAAAGAGCAGAAAATAAAGTTTTTGTGTCTTTTGCATTCGCCGCTGAACAATAAAAATGACACAAATTTCATTCCTTTGCCGCAAAGAGCAAGATTTTACGAAAGTTTGTTGCAGGAAAAAAACTTTACAGATTCGTTAAATTCGTATTTCTCGAAACAAATTTCGAAGCGAAATGTTCGAAAATATCAAGATTTCTTCTCAATTTATCAAGGTGAAGACGGAATAAAAAAATATTCCACAAAAGAATCGACTGAGAATAAAAATTTATTGAATCAAAGTTTTGAAAATTTGAAATTTTTTGCTTGGGACGAAATAAATAAACGCAAAAATGACAGTGCAACAGTTTCGCACAATAAAAAAAATATTCCGCTTTACGTTCAAATTCCTGATTTTGAAAAATGTAAATTGAACGAATATTTTACCACAGCAATTTCCTCTGACGAAAATAAAAATACGTATTTAACGGGTTTTTACAAAACTTCGCAGAAAGCAACGTCATGCTTTGTCGCAAAAATGGACAAACATCGCAAAATTGAGTGGGTGAAAACTTTTACAATAAAACCAAATTCGCAAGAAACAGGCACGGTTTTGCAGGCAAACGAAAACGGTTGTGCAGCAATTTTGTCAGCGAATGTTGACGGAACGATTCTAAATATTTTTCTTCGTCTCGACGGTGCGGGCAAAGAGATTTCGAAAAAAGAACTCGCAGCGGCAAAATTTTTGCCTCGCATTTTTGTCTTCGACGAAATAAACGAAAAAATGATTCTTATCTCGAAAGGAATTCATTATAATTCGGTGGCAAACGATTTTTCGCAATGTTACGTTTCAAGTTTTTCTGCCGCAGGCGATACTTTGTGGAATTCTCGCATAGAATTTGACGGAAATGTTGCGGATATGGTAAAAGTTGATACGGTTTTTTATGTTTTTGGAAATTTTGCGAAATTGACTCTCACCGATGGAAAATCCGTCAATAGTCAGGCAAAAACGAATTCTTTTGTCGCACAAATCACGGAAAAAGGAAAAATTTTGAAGTTAAAACCGTTTTTCAATACCGATTCGTATTTTGTAATGAAAGTTACGAAAATCAATAGTGAGACAATAAATTTAATTGGAATTCGAAGCGAACCGCAAGATTGTCGGCAAATTGCAAAAAATAAATTGGGAAATATTTTTTACGGTTTAATGAATCTCAAAACCGAATTATATTTCACCAATAAATAAAATTGAGAAATATTTTGTGAAAATAAAAAAAATTCTGTCGAAATTTTTAAAATTTTGACAGAATTTTTCAGAAAAATAGAAAATTTTTTTCCAATATTTCGATTTTTCTCTTTTTACAAACATCAGAGAAATCTTTTTCATTAAAAGTAACGAAAAAATTTACACGAACATTTTCGTCAGATAAAATTGTAAACTTTTTAACAAATTTTAACATTTTTAATAATTTATTTTCGAGGAATTTTATATATTTCTCGAAAATATTTTGTAAACTTGCAAAGAAAAAAACTCTGTCTGTTGCTTTTCGCGCACAAACAGAGTTTTCTCAAAAATTTCAATAAGTTAATTTCTCGAAAAATTTTATTTCAGTCTGTTTTTGATTTCTTGAGTGAGCGTTTCATAACCCGCTTTTCCCAAAAGTGCGAACATATTATTTTTATATGCTTCCACTCCGGGTTGGTCGAAAGGATTCACTTCCAAAAGATAACCGCTTATTCCGCATGCTTTCTCAAAGAAATACAACATTTCTCCGAGATAAAATTCGTTCATTTCAGGAATTTCAATCGAAATACAAGGCACTCTTCCGTCAGTGTGAGCAAGCATTGTCCCGATTTCAGCCATTTTATTCACTTCAGACATTCTTTTTCCTGCCAAATAATTCAGTTGGTCGAGATTTTGTTCATCGGGAGGAATAATTGTCTCAAATTGAGGTTTTTGAACAGACAACACGGTTTCGAAAAGATGACGTTCTCCGTCTTGAATATATTGCCCCAAAGAGTGCAAATCTGTAGTAAAATTCACGGAAGCGGTAAATAAACCTTTTCCATTTTTCCCTTCACTTTCGCCGTAAAGTTGTTTCCACCATTCTGAAACGTAATGCAATTTTGAGTAATAATTTACCAAAATCTCAACTTTTTTGTCGCAATTTTTATACAACAAATATCGAGTTACCGCATAAATTGCCGCAATGTTATTTTCAAATTTTTGCGAAGGATTTGTCAATTCGAACATTGTTTTCGCACCGTTGAGCAATTCTCGAATGTTAAACCCTGCCGCAGCGATGGGTAAAAGCCCGACTGGAGTAAGCACAGAATATCTTCCGCCGATGTCATCGGTGATAATAAACGATTTATACCCTTCTTGGTCGGATAATTTTCGCAACGCACCTTTCGCCTTGTCTGTGATGGCAACAATTCGATTTTTTGCCTCTTCTTTGCCGTATTTCGCTTCCAAATCGGATTTCAAAATGCGAAAAGCAATAGCAGGTTCGGTTGTTGTTCCCGATTTTGAGATAACAATTAACGAATAAGAGACATTTTTCAACGTTTCTCGCAATTCGAAAAGATAATCTTCACAAATATTTTGTCCTGCAAACAAAATTAACGGATTTTTTCGATTTTTTTGTAAATGCGAAAAGTTATTTTCCAACGCCGAAATAACCGCTTTTGCCCCCAAATACGAGCCGCCAATTCCAATGACAACGACAATTTCTGACTTTTCTCTCAAATTTGCGGCTGTTTCCTCAATATCTTTGATTTCAGATTCGGAGAAAGTTTGCGGCAAAGTAACCCAACCCAAAAAATCGTTTCCTGCACGCGTAAGCGTATGTAAAGCTTCGTTGGCTCTAAAAGCGTCATTTTCGTAGGAAAAAATGCTACTTTGTGAGACAAAATCAAACGTTTTTTCAATGTTTAACGAAATATTTTTCATTTTTTTACTTTTTTTAAAAATTAAAAGGCAAATATAGAAATTATTTTTTATATTTGTGAAAAATTTTAAACGAAAAATATGAAAAAAATTGTTAAAATTTTGTTTTTGTTATTTTTCATTTCGATTTCTCAAAATATTTTTTCGCAAAAAATTTGGGGATTATATAGTTTTGCGGGTTACAAATATCAAGGTTTGAGTTTTGGAGAAATCGGAGTAAATTGGTCTCGCGTGTGGGGACCAACATTGCCTTTTCCTGCGTATAGTTTTGGTTTGGGCAGCGAGATTTCGTATCTTGACAACGAAATGCTTTGGGGACCGAAAGTTGTTGCGGAAGGAAATTTAGTGGTTTTTGCGGGTAGAATGAATGGAACTTTTTATGTAAATTCTAAAAAAAGTGAATTTATCTTAACTACCGAAATTGGTTTAACACTTTTTAACATTGTGAATTTGTATTATGGTTACAATTTTCGTTTCAGGGAAAAGGTTTTCGACAGAATTTCCACACATCGATTTACTTTTACTGTGAATGTTTTTTTAGGAATTTATCATAAAACTGAAGATTATGAAAAATGGAATTAGAATTTTATTGTTTCTGCTTTTCCTTTCGGTGAAAAGTTTTTCGCAAGAATCAGCTTTTTGTGCTGTGGCGGGTTACAAATATCAGGGTTTAAGTTTCGGCGAAATCGGGGTAAATTATAGTATTTTCACGGGTGGACTAATGTTTTCTTTTCCACTTTACAATTTTGGAATTGGAAGCGAGATTTCTTATCTTGACGGAGAAGTACTTTTGGGACCGAAATTTGTTGTTGAGGGGAATTATGTTTTTATAGCGGGGCGTTTAAACAGCACTTATTACATCAATTCTCGAAAAGAAGAATTTATCTTGACTCCTGAGGTTGGTTTAACATTTTTTAACATTGTAAATTTGTATTATGGTTATAATTTTCGTTTCAAAGAAAAGGTTTTCGACAGAATTTCGAGTCATCGATTTACTTTCTCTATAAATATTCCTTTTCATAATTTTTATTAAAAAATGAAAAATTTTGTTAAAATTTTGTTTTTATGTTTTTTTTGCAGTTTTTTTTCTGAAAAAACTTTTTCGCAAGAATATACTTTTTGTGCCTTCGGAGGTTACAAATATCAAGGTTTAAGTTTTGGTGAACTTGGCGTTACTTATTCTCGTATTTGGGGCGGCGTGTTGCCTTTTCCGATGTACAGTGTTGGTGTTGGAAGTGAATTTTCGTATCTTGACGATGAACTTCTTTTGGGACCGAAAATTGTTGCGGAAGGGAATTATGTGTTTGTCGGTGGTCGTTTGAACGGAACTTATTATTTAAACTCGAAAAAAGAGGAATTTATTCTCACGCCTGAGGTCGGTTTAACATTTTTTAACGTTGTAAATTTGTATTATGGGTATAATTTTCGTTTCAACGACAAGGTTTTCGACAGAATTTCGAATCATCGGGTAACTTTTTCTCTTTGTGTGCCGTTGATTTTCTTTTTGTAAATTTATTTTTCGAATTGAACTAAATTTTTGTTAAAAAATGAACTAAATTGTTATCTTTGTGTGCTTAAAGAAAATAAATTTATGAGAATTTTTTTGTCTCTTATAATTATTTTTTGCATAAACATTTGTTTTGCACAAAAAACTGTAACGGGCGTTGTTACTGATAAATCGGGGAATTTTGTAAAAGATGTGAGTATTTCTGTAAAATTTTCTGATATAAAAACGTTCACTAATTTTCACGGCAAATATTCCGTAGATGTTCCTGACGGTTTTAATGTTCTTGAGTTTTCAAAAACGGGTTACAAAACGCAAGAAATTACAATTTCTGAAAATTCGCTCAATGTTGTTTTACTTTTGATGAGTGAGGTGGATATTTTTGACCTGAGTTTGGAAGAGTTGATGAAAATCGAAGTTATTTCTGCGACCAAGCAGACGCAAAAAATTTCAGATGCTCCTGCAATTATTTCTATCATTACTGCCGAACAAATTTTACAGCGTGCTTATTCCACAGTGGGCGAGGCAATTAATAGTTTGCCGGGTATTTATGTCTTAGATGATCATTTGCAGAAAAATGTCGGTGTGCGCGGCATAAACGGCGGAATGCAGGCATATTCTCGAATAGTTAAAGTGATGATTGACAATCAGCCAGTTTCCTTTCGTTCTACGACAGAAAATTGGTTGGGAATAGAATTAATTCCAATCAATGCAGTTGAACGTATTGAGATAGTTCGCGGTCCTGCTTCGACTCTCTACGGTGCAAACGCTTTTTTGGGCGTCATCAATATCATTACCAAAAAAGGGAAAAATATTGATGGCGGAGTTGTCGGCGGAGATGTACTTCTTCATGGCGAAAACATCGGCAGCGAATGGAAGATTGTGGCGGGAAAAAAATTTGAAAATTCTCAATTTCTCATTTCTTATCACGGAAATTATATCGAAAAATCGGGAATGAAAATAAAAAATATGCCCGGACGAAATTATTATAATGAAAAATCTGTTTCACAAAACGATGTGAACTTTTCTCAGTCTATTTTTGCAAAATACAATTATTCCTCCGACAAGATAGGTGATATTACGTTTTCCTATCTCTTGCAAAATTTCGACAACTACGGAGAATTTCAGGAGTATAGCGTTTTATCGCACACAAATCGCATTTTAATCAATAATTCTTACAGCAAATTGAGATATAGCAACGTTTTTTTTCAAAAATTTACGTTTCTTTTCTCCGCCGCCGTGGCATATGGAAAACCCTCTAATAAGCAAGTTTTTACGCGAAAACCCGAAATAAACGCAACCACCGACACCATCAAGCGAGATGTGGGTTATGTCAGTTATGATTTTAACACCGAACTCTCTTATAAATTTAAAACGCTCAACACTTTTACCTTCGGAACAGATTTTACCACAGATAAACAAAATTTACAAACTTATTATCAAAAAGATAAGAACGAGAACTTCGCTATCCCACTGCAATCCGTTGAATACAAAGATACTACGTTCAACAATTTGGGAATTTATTTGCAAGGAATTTTCCATCCTTTTTCACTCTTCAACGCAAATATTCTCAACGACCTGAGTCTAACCGCAGGAATACGTTATGATTATCACAGCATTTACGGCAATAATTTTAACCAACGCTTTGCGTTAGTCTACCCGTTTAACGCAAATTTTTACATCAAAGCAATGTTTGGACAATCTTTCAAAGCACCATCCTCGGTGCAACTATATACTAACGCGTTATATACGCGAGGAGTCATCGGAAATGACAAGTTAAAACCCGAAAAAGCAAACACTTATGAAGTTTTATTCGGATTAAACATTGGTAAAAATATAAATTTATTGTTAAATTTTTTTAAAAATGACATCACCGACAAAGTTGAAGTTGTACCTTTCGAAAGCAATTATGCCGCACAAAATGTTTCGCAAATCAATTCCTTAGGAATGGAAACTGAAATTATTTTTTTCAATAAATTTTTCAAAAATTACATCAATTTTTCCTATCAAAAAAGTTCTTTCAACGAAAAAGACCCCATTACACCCAATAAAATCATCAAACGAAACACACGTTTATTCCCAAACTTAATGCTCAAATGTGGGACAAATTTTGCCATAAAAAAATTATTCACCAACATAAACATTGAAGGAAAATTTATTGACGAAATAATTGCCAGCACACAAAATTTACAAAAATATGATGGACTTTTAATCAAGGAATATTCCTTGCCCTCTTATTTTGTACTGGACATTACTTTTTCCTCAACGGGAATCAAAATTTTTGGAAACAAAGAAACAACGTTTTTTATTGCGATAAAAAATCTTTTAAACACCGAATATTTCTTGCCCGGTTACAAAGACTTCGATATTTATGGAAACACCAGATGTATTTCGATTAAGTTTTTACAATTTTTTTAAATAAATCTCAAATTTCACTTCTATGAAACGTTTTAAACTTGTTTTTACAACCACCATCCTGTTTTTGTTGCTCCTTGCTCGCTGCGAAGAAAACGAAACAACCGCCGACACAGAAAGCGAAACTATAAAAATCGGATTCTTGCACAATTTCTCTAACACCACAGACAAAAGCCGTTTGAACACTTTGCTAATGGCTGTCGAGGAAGTAAACAACAACGGTGACATCTTTGGCAGAAAAATCGAATTAGTTTACCAAGATACGCAAGGCGATACCAACGTAATTAAACAAAAAGCAACGCAAATGATTGCCGATGGAATCGTTGCTATTTTAGGATTAAACGGCTCAACACAGACATTGGTAATGTCTAAGGCGGTAACTATTCCTGCAGGAATTGTTCATATCGGACATTTACAAACCTCCGCTTCGATTTCCTCATTGAACGACCAAAATCTCGTCTGGCGAACTTGCCCATCGGATGCTTTTCAAGGAAATATTGCGGCAAAGTATGTCGTTGACACTTGGAATCCGACCAACGTTGCCGTCATCTATGTAAACGACACTTATGGAAAAGGATTAGCGAACGTTTTTAAAACTAAAATCACCGAACTCGGAAAAACCGTTAATACTTTTAAATCTTTTGAGTCTTCGGCAACAAACTTCGACAACACATTTCTAAATGAAATTTTTAGTAAAAAACCCGACTTAATTTATGTTGTCGGCGAAGCGGCTATTACTGCAACATTCACCGTCAATGCACAAGTCTATCTGACCGATAACCCACAAAATATTCCGCACATAATGGGATGCGATGCAACCTACAACAGCGGAGTATTCCTGCCCAATGCTGATAAAAACTTCAGTGTCGGAATGCGAGGAACAAAACCAAGTATTAAAAAAGATGCACTCAATTATGCCACATTTGTCGCAAATTTCAAGGCAAAATATGGAACCGAACCAACGGCAACCGCATGTGCTGAAATTTATGATGCGTTTTATTTGATTGTCTACGCAATGCTCAAGGCTGGAGAAAAAACCTTTGAATCGAAAGATAACAAGCAAATCTCACAAGCCATCGCACAAAATCTCAAACGAATATCAGGTGGAGACCAAACCTATCAAGGACCAACAATTAACGTCAACGAATTTAGCAAAGCAAAAACTATTTTACCATCAGGTGAAATAAATTATGACGGAGCAAGCGGAAATGTCGATTTGGATGAAAATGGAGACATAAAAAGCGGTTATTATGAACTTTGGGAAGTAGTTAAAAGTGGAAATGAGTTAAAATTTGAGACAAAAACGTATATTCAGTATCCGTAAAATTGTTTTCCCATCAAAAAAAACAGTTTTTTTCAAAAAACATTAAAATTTTTTGCGAAATAATAAAAAAACACTTCAAATTTCAGAATCTGAAGTGTTTTTAAAAATATTTCTCACGGATTCATTACAATGCGAAAACCATAATTAAAATTGTTGTAATACGGATACGGTCCATCTCTTGCTGTGATTCGCGACATATCCTCCACGTAATACCAGCCGCCGCCTCGAATCACACGAAATTTTCCTGCCTTTGCTCCTTGCGGGTTAGTTTGTGCAGTGTTCTCGTAAGTGCCATATTTGTCGTAACACCATTCCCAAGCATTCCCTGACATATCATAAATGCCGAGTTCATTGGGCTTGAGTGTTCCTACGGGCTGTGTGCCGCGTTCATAACTTGTCTCATCGTACCAAGCCACCTCAGCAGCGTTGTTGCTACCACAGAACTTGTATCCTTTTGTCTTCTTCCCGCCTCGACAGGCATATTCCCATTGAGCCTCGGTGGGAAGAGAAAAACTCTTCTTGGTAACCTCAGATAACCATTTACAATACGCAACAGCATCATTCCACGTAACATTCACTATTGGGTGGGTCTCTTTCCAACGCCATTTTTTCACCTGCTCGTGTTCTTTGTACCATTCCTCTGACGGAAGTTCAGGCATTTTCGCTCCTGTCGCTGTACAAAATTGTTGATATTGAGCAACCGTAACTTCATATTTCCCGATATAAAAATTGCTTAACGTAACTTTATGAACAGGCTTCTCATCGTCCTCGCCGTCTTTGTTACCCATCATAAAACTGCCACCCTCGACTAATATCATTTCGGGTTCAATAATTTTTGTCTGCCCAAAAACTCTCAATTCTGCATAAAAAATCAAAAAAATGATTACAAACAACCACTTGATTTTTCGTTTCATTTGTGTTATATAAAAAAGTTAAACTTTCGTACAAAAAATGGAATTACCTGGTCTTTGCTAAACGAAAACCATAATTAAAATTCACATCTGTTGGTTTGGGACCATCGCGGCTAGTCAAGGTTGCGTACTCAGTACGATAATGCCAAGCACCTCCTCGCAAAACTCTATAAATTGTGGAACCTGCACCGCGAGGATTTACCTTCGGACTAACATTATAATAATTCCCCGAATAATAATCGTTGCACCACTCCCAAACGTTACCTGACATATCATACAAACCGAACTCGTTTGCTTTGAGAGTAGCAATGTTTTGCGGACTTTTGTAATAAGTGTTGTCATCAACCCAAGCAACCTCGTGAACGTTATTACTGCCACTGAATCGATAATTTTTACTATACTTTCCGCCTCGCGCAGCAAATTCCCATTCTGCCTCTGTCGGCAAACGATAACCGTTTTTCGAAAAATCGCAAATCCATTCTCCTTGTTTATTTTGGGAGTAACATTTTTCTAAACGATGTTTTCCACTCAACCAATTACAATATTCCACTGCGTCATACCAAGAAATTTTTTGCATTGGGTGACGGTCTTGCCAGCCCCACCAGGTTACACCAGGGAAAATAAACCATTTGCGAGTATCGGGATGTTCAGCCAACCACAACGAATCAGGAGACGCAGGCATTTCTTTCTTCGTTTCTTTGCAAAATAATTTGTAGTCTGCAACGGTAACTTCGTATTTCCCGATGTAAAAACTGCTAACAGTTACCGAATGAACAGGTTTTTCGTCAGGATCACCGTCTTTGCTGCCCATCTGAAATGTGCCACCTTCGACCAACACCATATCAGGAACACTCTGTGCTTGTAACGAAACAGAAAATATTCCAAATAACAAAAAGAAAAATGTTAATATTGAGTTTCTTTTCATAGAGTAATGTTTAATTGATTAAATTTCTCTTAATAATTTGCCCCAAAAATATAAATTTTTTTGGTAAATTATGAAAATTATTTTTTTCTTTGCAAAAATAAATATTTTTTTTGAAAATCTTTAAAAATTTTAGAGAAAATTATGATTTTAACATTTTTAAATGATTTTCTAACGCAGATTCATCAGAAATTAAAACTTTCCTCGGTCTATTTCCATCAAAATTCCCTACAATTCCTGCAGACGCAAGTTGGTCAATAATTCTTCCCGCACGCGTATTGCTAATCGAAAGCTTCCGCTGCAGCAACGCAATTGAACCCTGCTGATGAAAAACGATAATTTTTGCTGCTTCCTCGAAAAGTTCATCTTTGTCAAAAACCTCCGAAGAATCAGAATTTTCTCCCACATTTCTCGGCTCAGGCAACAGAAATATTGACGAAAAACCCCTCTGAGACGCAATAAACTCTATAACATCTTCCAACTCCGAAGTGTCAATATACGCACACTGCAAACGAATCAAATCGCCGTTTTGTGTTATCAACATATCGCCGCGACCAATTAATTGATTCGCACCGTTACAATCTAAAATCGTTCTTGAGTCAACCATCGAAGCAACACGAAACGCAATTCGAACAGGAAAATTCGCCTTAATGATTCCTGTGATAATATTTGCAGAAGGTCGCTGCGTTGCGACAATAAGATGAATCCCGACAGCACGCGAAAGTTGTGCCAAACGAGCAAGCAACAACTCCACATCTTTGCCTGTTGTCAAAATTAAATCGGCAAATTCATCAATAACCAAAACAATATAAGGTAAAAATTCATAACCTTCAGCAACATTTAACTTTTGCGAGAAAAATTTTGTGTTATATTCCTTGATATTTCGCACTTGTGCATTTTTCAAAAGATTATAACGCTTGTCCATCTCGACATTTAACGCCTCAAGAGTGTAAACAACTTTTTGCGTATCAGTAATAATTGCCTCGTCAGAATTCGGAATTTTGGCGAGAAAATGTTTCTCAAGTTTTTCATAAAGCGAAAACTCAACTTTTTTGGGGTCGACTAATATTAATTTTAATTGCGAAGGATGTTTTTTGTACAAAAGTGAAACTAAAATTGCGTTCAAACCGACAGATTTGCCCTGCCCCGTGGCACCTGCGACCAACAAATGCGGCATTTTCGTTAAATCTACGACAAAAGGCTCGTTTGAGATAGTTTTTCCCAACACAATAGGCAAATCGAATTGAGATTCTTGAAAATCTTTCGACGAAAGCACAGACCGAATCGAGACAATTTCGGGATTTTTATTCGGAACTTCGATTCCAATAGTCCCGCGACCGGGCATCGGAGCAATGATTCGGATTCCTGAAGCAGCAAGCGACAGAGCAATATCCTCTTCGAGATTTTTTATTCGCGAAATTCGAACTCCCGAATCAGGAATAATCTCATACAAAGTCACCGTTGGACCAATAGTTGCCCGCACAAAGGAAACTCCAATCCCAAAATTCTTTAAACTTTGAGAAATCTTCTCAAAATTTTCACTTAATTCCTCTTTTGTAACTTCAAAATTACTTTTATAATCGTTCAATAACTCAAAAATTGGATATTTATATGTTTTTAATTCTGAATATGTGGTTAATTTCTCTGTTGGTTGGTTTTTTTCGACTTGAATATCTTGATTTTTCTCTATAATTAACGAAAAATTATTCTGAATTTCGACATTTTCTGTCTCAAAATTTTCTTTTTCTGAAAAATTATTCTGAATTTCGACACTTTCTGTCTCAATTTTTTCTTTTTCGAGATTTTTATTGAGAAAAATGTTATCATCTAACGATTCTTCGTCCAAATTTAAGTCTAAAACTTCAATTTTTTGCGAAGGTTTTTCGTTTTCAGGAATAATAATTTCAGGTTTTTCAATAATTTCAGGTTTAATCTCGATTTTTTCCTCCACAATTTCAGGTTTTTGAACCTTCATTTCAGGTTTCTCAACAATTTTTGTTTCATTTTTTAAAATTTGTGGAATATTTTTAGGCAATTTTTGTTGAAAAAAGATTTTTATATTCTCCAAGAAATTTTCGAAAGTAAAAACGAGAAAAGTAAACAATAAAATACAAAGAAGAAAAAAAGTACCGATTTTCCCAATTGACGCATTTAACCATTTTGAAACGTAAAAACCATAACCGCCGCCGATAATATTTTGATTTTCAAAGAAAAATGACAACGCAACCGAGAACCAAAGCATTGACAAAATAGTATATTTCGTTGCTTTTCGAAGCGGGAAAAGTCGAATTTTAATCAAACGAAATGCCGTTAAAATTAAGAGAAAAATAAACGCAAAAGCGGAGATTCCAAACCATTTATAGATGAAAAAATTTGCAAGGACAGCCCCAAATTTTCCTGCCCAATTTTCAACAACAACATTAGAATCTGTGAGAAATTGCCAAGTTCCGCAATCTAAGCGGCTTTGGTCGATTTGCCAAGTAAACAAAAACGAGAAAAATGATAAAACCGTGTAAACCGTGAAAAATAAAGTAAATACGGCTAAGAAAAATTTAATTTTATCGTTTTTTAATAACAAAGTTTTCTTTCGCATAAAATAAAAAAAAATCTTTGCAAAAATAAATAAAATTTTTAAAAAAAATTAACTTTTCGAAAATTTGTTAATTCGAAAATGTTTTTTACTTTTGTAAAAAATTTTTCGTTATGGATTTGAACAATATTCGTGCAGGAAGTGCGGTGACTTTGTTTGGAAAAGTTTATGTTTTGTCGATTTTTATTTCTGAAGACGGAAAATGGGGTGCCGAGGCAAAAAATCAGGCATATCAAAAACTTTATCAAGCACAAAATTGGCTCACTTTACAGGCAAAACGGTACGGAATAAGTAATTTGTCTTTCGAAAACGGCAATTTTGGTTTGGAAAAAGACATCATAGTTAGCCCGATTTCAACAGATATTAAAAAAGTTGATTGGACTTATTCGGTTTTGACAAACGTTGGTTATACCTCTCCGTTGCAGTTTTATGATTGGTTTTTGAAAAATAAATCTCATTGTAGTTCTTGTATTTGCTTGATTTTCGCAAATAAAAATGGGCGAAGTTTTGCTGTTCCGTTTAAACCCGATGTTGACAAGAAGAAATATTTTGTCGAGGGAGCAATGATTTTTCAGAATTATGATTCGGGAAACGAAACCGCCGCAGCAACTATTGCTCACGAGATTCTGCATCTTTACGGTGCTTTCGATTTATATCAACATCCTTCGGCACGGACAAATGACGTTGAAGCGTATGCAAAAAAACTTTTTCCCAACGACATAATGTTGCGAGTGAGTTACAATATCAACGAGTTAGTTGTTGATAAATTGACGGCATATTTAGTTGGTTTTTCGCAGGAAAGCGAGAGTTGGTTTGATTATTTTAGACCCAATTATTTATGAAAATTTATCTTGAGTTGTTAGAGAAAGTTTTAAAAGAGGGAAATATTCGCGAAGACCGCACAAAAACAGGCACTTTGAGCATTTTTGGGCATTCTATTCGTATAAATTTGCAAGAAGGTTTTCCTCTTTTAACTACAAAAAAATTACATATTCCGTCAATAGTTTATGAACTTTTGTGGTTCATCAAAGGTTCGACTAATGTTGATTTTCTGCAAAAAAACAACATTTCGATTTGGGACGAATGGGCAGATTCTGAAGGAAATCTTGGTCCGATTTATGGACATCAATGGCGAAGGTGGACGGTTAATGAGAATAAACATATCGACCAACTTTCGGAAGTTATTGAAGAGATACAAAAAAATCCTTATTCTCGAAGACATATTGTCAGTGCGTGGAATGTGGGAGATTTAGACAAAATGGCTTTGCCTCCGTGTCACATTTTATTTCAGTTTTACGTGAAAAACGAAAATTTATCTTGTTTAATGTTTCAGCGAAGTGCCGATATTTTTCTTGGTTTGCCGTTTAATATTGCGTCGTATGCGTTGTTGCTTTCGATGGTTGCACAGGTTACGAATCTGAAACCTTTTGAGTTAGTCGTGGTTCTCGGAGACGCACATTTGTACTCGAATCATATTGAGCAAGCAAAATTGCAGTTGTCTCGCGAGGTGCGGAGTTTGCCCGTTTTAAAATTAAATTCCGAGATAACATCGATTTTTGATTTTCAATTTAAAGATATTTCTTTTGAGAATTATTTTTCTCATCCGTCCATAAAAGCAGATATTTCTGTTTAACAAAAAAATATTCAGTTATGAAAAATGAAAAAGAGATTTTAATCGAAAATTACGAAAAAGTGTTAGAAATGTGGCAAGAAAAATTAAACTTTTTTTTGCGTCAAGAAGTTTTGGTTTATGATATGAATCAAAAATTTGCTTTGGAAAAAAACATCGAAGAATGTAAAACAAAAATTTCAGAGTTAAAAGAAAAAATTGCGGAATTAAAAAAAAATGACAAAATAGAAGTTCAAGAAGCGAAAAATCAATTTGAGGAATCTGAGAGAGAAATTCTATTTTCAAATAGAGAATTTTGGGGCGAGACATTAAAAAATCTTGCTCAAGGAATTGCTCACGAATTTGGGCAACCGCTAACGAATATTCGTTTTATAATTCAGTTGCATTCTCGCCGTTTCGAAAAACAAAAAGGAGAATTTGTTGACAAAAAAACAGTTTTAGATTGTTTTAACGATATTTTAGAGGAAACCGAAAGAATTCAAAATTTAACTGACCGTCTTGCACCGATTACTTCGAGGAAAAGTCATATCGAGAAATTTGATGTTGCAGCAGAGATAAATTCTGTTTTTGAACGAGAAAAAGCAAAATTATTGAGTAATAAAATTGTCTTTTCAACAGAGACAAATCATCGCAGGATTTTTATAGAGTTCGACAAATTACAATTTGGTGAAATTATTAGAAATTTGTTGCTTAATTCAATAGATTCTATTGTGGAAAAAAATTGTAAAGGAAAGATAATAGTTTGTGTTTACGAAATTAAAAATTCTTGCGTTATTGAGTTTGCAGATAATGGCAAAGGAATTCGAGTAGAAAATCAAAATCGAATTTTTGAACCATTTTTTACCACAAAAGAAGTCGGAGGAGGAACAGGTTTGGGTCTTTTTATTGTCTCAAATTTATTGCGAATGTATTTTGCAGAAATTTCGTTAGACAAAAATTATATTGATGGAGCAAAATTTATTCTCAAAATTCCAAAAAAAAGTAATTTATGAGTTACAAAATTTTAATTATTGAAGACGAAGTTAAAACGTCTAAAAATCTTGCTGCGGCACTTAGCGATGAGATGGAAAATTTAATTGTGGAATGTGTCGAAAATGGGAGATTAGGTCTGCAAAAACTTCAGGAAACCGAATTTGATTTGGTAATTTTAGATTTAAAAATGCCTGATATGACGGGCGATGAAGTTTTAAAAGAAATTCGCAAAATTGCTCCGTACGTTCAGGTTGTCGTTTATACGAATAATGGCAATTACGAAATTTTAAAAGAATTGACTAATTTGGGTGTTGACGGATTTCACGAGAAAGGTGGAAAAACGAATTTATGGAATATCGTAGCGGATGTTGTCTCAAAGTTGCGTCCCGTGGAAGACGAAGAACGCAAAAAATTATTAGATAAATTTTTCAAACAATTACCCAATTTGTCCGACAATGAATTATCTGCTTGATACAAATGCGTTTTGGGAGGTTTTGAAAAACGGAATTAGTGAAACATTGCCCGCCGATTTAGAAAAAAATGGGAAAATAAGTTTTTGTTTGTCAGAAATTTCTGCGATGGAAATATATTCCGTTTTGGGAAAATATTTG
>DYQK01000013.1:28570-42785 GCA_020719385.1 Rikenella microfusus
TTTATCTCGAAAAGAAAAAATGCGAATGAAAAAATTAATTGACGATGTTCTCAACGAAAATGATTCTCGTTACGAAATAGAAATTATTTCTCTCTCGCAAAATATTGTTAACGAAGGAAAATTTTTGCTCGTGAGATATGCTTTTCGTTTTAATTTTCATTCCTTAGATTCCTTAATTGCTGCTACGGCAAAAATTTCACAAAAAAATTTAATTACTTTCGACAAGGCGTTAAAAAATGTTTTGCGAGAAGACAAAATTCCTTTTTTTCACAAATAATTTTTATCGAAAAAAATAAAATGTTGGTTATGACAAGACAGAAAATTTTTCTTCTAAGTGTTTTGCTTTTTTTTCTTTCACAAATAACTCTCGCACAAGATTCTATTCAGCGTTTCTCTCTCAAAGAAGCACAAGATTTTGCGATAAAAAATAGTCCTTCGGTGCGTTCGTCGCAAATAGATATTTCTATCGCAAAAAAGAAAATTTGGGAGACAACCGCCATTGGTTTGCCGCAGGTAAAGGCAACGGTGAATTATCAGCAAATGCTTGATATTCCAACACAAATGATGCCCGATTTTATCTCGCCCGCAATGCTCGGCACAATGTTGACTGACGGTTTATTTCCGTCAGGGTTAAATAAACAGATGGCAGCGGCAATGCTTCAGAAAGCAAATGAAAATCCGAGAACTTTTCCCGTTCAATTCGGAACAAAACACAATGCTTCGTGGGATATTACCGTTTCGCAATTAATTTTTAATGGTGCGTACATTATTGGTTTGCAGGCTTCGAGAACTTTTGCCGAGTTTTCTGAACAAGCACTCAAGAAAAGCGAAACCGATGTTAAACATTCAGTCACAAAAGCGTATTATTTAGTGCTTATCGCAAAAGAAAATAAACGCGTTCTCGATTCGTCTTATGCCGTTATTGATAAAATTTCCAAAGAAATTGAACAAATGAATAAACAAGGTTTTGTCGAAATTACTGACTTGGAACAAATGAAAATTAATGCGGCAAACGTTCAAAATGCCCGTTTTATGATGGAAAGACAAATCGAAGTGGCAGAAAAACTGTTGAAATTTCAAATGGGAATAGAATTGGAAAAACAAATTGAGTTGACGGAATCTCTCAACGATGTTATCGCACAGGGCAATCTCGAACCTTTAACGGCAAACGGTTTAGATTTAAAATCGAATATCGATTATCAAATTATGGAGACGCAGGAAAAGTTAAATTACCTGAATTTTCAACGCGAACGCACAACATTGTTGCCCTCCGTGGTTGCTTTTGGTACGTATAAAAAAAGTGGAATGAGTAACGAATTCGGTCAACTCTTTGATAATAAATGGTATCCGACAACCGTCATTGGCATCTCGCTTGAGATTCCGATTTTTAGCAGCTGGCAGAAACGCTCGCGCATTCAGCAGGCAAAATTGGAAGTTGAGAAAGTGAAAATTATGAAAGAACGAATTGCAGAAGGACTAAATCTGGATTTGGAACAGTCTAAAAACGAATATTCCTCCGCCTTGGACAAATACAACACTTTCAAGGAAAACTTAGTCTTGGCAGAAAAAATTTATAAACGTTCGCTCACTAAATACAAAGAAGGGGTTGGGTCAAGTTTAGAATTAACTCAAACGCAAAGTCAATTTCTCTCTACACAGGGCAATTATTTTGCCGCTTTACTCGAATTGTTAAACGCAAAAATAAAAATCGACAAACTTTTAAATCGATAAAAAATATGAACAAGTTTCATCTTATTTCGTTATGGTTTTTCATTTTTCTCGTCTCTTGTGGTTCTTCGGACAAAAAAACGCAACTCGAAAAATTGCGAAAGCAATACGACCAAATCGGACAAGAAATCAAAAAATTAGAAGCAGAACTCGGAAATGTTACAAAAGTTGATGAAAAAATCACTCAAGTAACGGTTTTATCTCTTTCAAAACAAACTTTCGACCATTTTGTTGAGGTACAAGGTAAACTTGACGGCGAAGACAACGTTGGAGTCAGCGCTCAAACGGTTGGAATTGCAAAATCGGTTCTCGTCAAAGAAGGAGATGCAGTCAGAAAAGGACAAGTTCTCGCTCAACTTGACGACCAAGTAATGCAGAAAACTTTGCACGAAATAGAAGCATCTTACGAATTTGTGAAAACTTTGTACGAAAAGCAAAAAACTTTGTGGGAACAAAAAATCGGCTCAGAGGTTCAATATCTCTCGGCAAAGAATAACAAAGAATCGTTGGAAAATCGCATCGCAACGCTCCGCGACCAAATTGATATGGCAAAAATAAAATCGCCCATTGACGGAACAATAGAGGAAGTTACCTTAAAAGTCGGACAAGCAGCCTCACCGGGTTACAATTTTTTTCGCGTAGTTAATTTCTCGTCTGCAAAAGTTGTCGCCGATATTTCGGAAAATTACACCGCAAATATTCAGAAAGGTGACCAAGTTATCATTTATTTCCCCGATATTCAAAAAGAAATGAAAGCGAATGTTGATTTTACCAGTCGATATATAAATCCTGTGAATCGAACTTTTGCGATAACAATTCGTTTTAAACCCGACGGACCTAATTACCGAGCAAACATGATTGCTAATTTGCGAATTAACGATTATCATTCGGAAAAAACAATTGTTATTCCTGTCAATTTGATACAAACCGACCAAAACGGCAAATTTGTTTTTCTTTCAGAGGAAAAAGATGGAAAACATTACGCAAAAAAATGTCGAATCAAAGAGGGAAAAGATTATAACGGAATGATAGAAATTCTCGAAGGTTTGAAGGAAAAAGATAATGTCATCTCAACAGGATTTCAGAATCTCGAAGAAGGACAAAGAATCAATTTTTAACGCAAAATAATTTTTAAACCTGTCAAAATTTTCAACATTTGGCAGGTTTTTGTCAAAATTTTTCACAAAAATATGAAAACTTTTTTTGGAATACTTATTTTTCTTACTTTTCCCAATTTTTTATTGGGACAAAGTAATATTTTTGTGAAAATATTAACTCTTTCGACAAATTTTGAACGCGGCGAAAACGATTCGCTTTATAAAAATAAAATTTCGAAAAATGGTTTTTTAACCCTCGAACCTGCTTTGTTAGTCGGAATCGAAACTTTCGCTGACTCAAAAACATCTATCAAATTTCATCAATCTTTGGGTTTTGACGCAGTTTCGCATCTTTGCGGCTTCACGCAAATTATGATTCGCAGACAAATTTGGGAATATTATCGCAATAAAATTTTTGCAGGCATCGGACCAACATTGTTTTTGCGGGAGTCTTGGAGTAACATTCCAGAATATAAGCAGGACAATTCTTTCGAAAAACAAGAAAAAATTGAGTATAGCATTTCTTGGTTTAGCGGCGAAATAGAGTATAATCGCAAATTTTCAAAACGAAATGATTTAACTATTTCTCTGAATCATAATCATCCTTGGTCGTTTTGTGTGGCTGTTGGGTGGAAATTTTGGTTTACAAGAGAAACAAAAAAACCGTGTAATTGCCCGACTTACTAAGATTTTTCTGAAAAAATGTTTATTTTCTCAAATTTTTTCTTATCTTTGCAAAAAAAAGATTTAAAAAAATGAGAAATCCTTTTCCCAATAATATTTATTTGAAGCGAAGCATCGACAAACCTTCCGATATGCGAGGAGCATATTTTCGCGACCAAACCGCCATTATTCACTCAATGGCTTTTCGAAGGTTAAAACACAAAACGCAAGTTTTTTTTGCACCCGAAAACGACCATATTTGTACGAGAATCGAACACGTAATGCACGTTGCGACTATTGCCAAGACGATTTGTCAAGGATTAAACCGTTTGGGGTGGAATCTTGATGTTGAACTTGCGTTTGCCATCGGTCTGGGACATGACCTCGGTCACGCACCCTTCGGTCACGACGGCGAAACGGTAATTCACAAACGACTAATGCCGCTGCAAACTTCGTTTATGCACGAGATTCATAGTTATCGCATTGTGGAGCAACTCGCAAACAAAGGAAAAGGTTTAAATCTCACTTATGCCGTCAAAGACGGAATAATTACACACAACGGCGAGAGATTCGAACAATTTCTTCAGCCTTCGCTTTCACCTAATATTCTCGAAAATATCAAAGATAGAAATTATTTGCCGACAACTTACGAGGGTTGTATTGTTCGCTTTTCTGATAAAATTGCTTATCTGGGGCGCGACATCGAAGACGCAATAACGGCAAATTTTATTCGCAGAAACGACATTCCTGCATTGATTCGGGAAAAAATTGGAAATTCTAATAGCAACATTATCAACACGTTTGTGAACGATATTATTGATTCGTCAAAAGATTCAGAGCAAATTTGTCTCTCAAATGAACGTTTCGATTTATTGATTATTTTGCGAAATTTTAATTACAAATACATTTATCACAACGACAAACGTTTGCTTTATAAACATTATGCGGACAAGATTATCAATTCGTTGTTCGATTATTTGTTGGAATTGTATCATTGTTTCGGGAAGGATTATCCTCGTTATGAAGAAGGTTTTCTGAAAATTCCGTTGGACAAAACTTTTGGAAATTATCTTGAGGAAATGGATGCGTTTTATGCAAATGAGAAACATCCCGAAATAATTGTTGCCGATTATATTGCAGGAATGACCGACCTTTACGCTCTTGACGCAATGAAGCAAATTTCTATTCCGTCTTCGCTTTTTCATCAATAAAAAGCAGATTTCGCTTTCGAAAAAAGAGAAATCTGTCTGAAAAAGTCGAAATTATTTTTTAATAATTTCTTTAATCCATTTGTCTGTCTCGTCAATAATGGCAGGATTGAAATTTTTACCCATATAAGACATATCACTTTTTTGTTTCACCCCTTCAAGTATTGATGTGGTGGTAAAAAATTGATGCGTTGTTGCGTTAAGTTTCTTAAAAGTTCCTTTTCCTGAATTATAACGGTTAACAATATCGACAATGGTTTGGTGTTCGCTTTGCGAAAATGCTTCAATATCATATTCGCCCCAAAAAATTAAGACATACGAATTCGTATTTTTCCAAATTTCTGTCAAATTTACATCTTGAATTTGCTGCCAAAACGAATAATGACGTTGCCAAAGCAAATTTTTTCCGTCATATTGCATTTGTTAGGTCATAAATTTTTTGTAAACTTCATTTTTTTCGAGTTCAGCAGGTGTTTTTTTCAAAATTAAATAATCATAAAAAAATGAAATCGAAGTTTTTACGTTTTCCTCAATTTCTGAATAATTATTATCACCTAAAAGAACAGGCTGCAAACGTTGAAGGTCAAGTACATATTCGTACCAACTTGAAAGAGCAGTCCCAAAACCAACAACACCTTTGACTTTCATTTTATTTGCCATCATCGGAGCAATAATTCCGCCCAAAGAATGTCCCCAAAGAAAAATGTTAGTCGTATCGACGTAGGAAAAAGTTTTTGTTTTTTCGAGTCCTTTTAAAAAAGCATCAACTTCTGTTTTTAAATCGCAATCTAAACATTTCGTTGTGCCGAAGGAATCTCCCTCGCTAGGCTTTTCGATTCTCACAACAACATAACCTTTTCGCACAAATCATAAACAAGTTTTGTGTACGGAAATTCATAAGGCAAACCGTCTAACGACATGCAATAAAAAACAAAATGGTCGGAAATTTACCTTCTTTTTTGGGTTTATTGACAATTATTCGCAAAAAACCTTTCTGAAAAGCAACTTCATCGTAAATTATGTCCATTTTTTCGGATTTTTCATAAGGCACAGTAGCGGCTATTGCGTTTAACTTCACTTCTTTTGCGTTTCTCCAAACAACAACTTCAACTTTATCGCCTTCGCGGAGTTCACTTGACAGAGAAATAAGCGTTATGTAAGTTTCAATTTCAACGTTATTGAATTTCAAAATAACGTCATTTTCCTTGAGTCCTAATTTGCTTGCAGTGGAATTTTCAGTTACTGTTCGCACCAATGCACCTTTTTTTACTTTCAAAACATTCTGTGCTGAGTCAGTTAATTTTTTCAATTTAATTCCCAAAGAGGCTTTTCGTTTTAAATTTTGTGCTTCAAGCGTTTGAAAACCCAAAAACAAAATTAAACAAACTAAAAATGTCAGTTTTTTGTACATATTTTAAAAAAATGAGTGAGAAAAATTTCTGTGCAAAAGTAATATTTTTTTGAATTTTGTAAAAACATTTTATAAAAATTCACCTTATTTTGAAAAGAGTAAATATTTTCGAAAAAAATGTTTACTTTTGCGTCTCAAAATTTATTTTAATTTTTATGCGATTCAAACGAAAAAAAGAATTTTTCGATTTTTTTGAAAAATGGGCGACAACTTACAGCGAATATAAAAATCGTTACAGTTATTATTGGAGAGACATTACAAAATATTGTAATTATTTTCTCAACAACGAATGTTCAATTTTAGAAATTGGATGCGGCACTGGCGAAACTCTTGCGAATTTAAACGGCACTCGCAAGGTCGGAATCGATTTTTCTCCCGCAATGATTTTTGAGGCACAAAAATTATACCCCGAAATCGAGTTTCATACCATGGAAGCAGAAAATATCTCTCTTGAGGAAAAGTTTGATGTCATTATTTTGTCGAATGTTATTGGTTTTTTCGAAAATGTGCTTGATGTTTTTCGTTCTCTGAAAAATTTATGCAAAGAAAATACCAGAATTTTTATTACTTATTACAATTTTATTTGGGAACCCATTTTAAAACTCGGCGAATTTTTTGGAATCAAGAAGAAAAGTCCGCGGCAAAACTGGCTCACCATCAACGATATTAAAAATTTATTATATCACGCCGATTTCGAAACATACAGATATGCAAAACGAATGTTGATTCCTGTCAATATTCCTGTCATCAGTTGGATTTTTAACAAATTTATTGCGAAATTGCCGTTGTTTAATTCTTTGTGTTTAAATCAGTTTGTCTTTGCGAGACCGTTTTCGAAAGAGACAAATGTTGAGAAAAAGTATAGTGTTTCTGTCATTATTCCTGCTCGCAACGAGAGCGGGAACATCGAAAATGCGTTGATTCGGATGCCGCAATTCGGCAAACATCTCGAAATTATTTTTATCGAAGGAAATTCTACTGACGACACTTGGCAGCAAATTCAGGAGATTCAGAAAAATTATTCTGACCGTTTTGATATAAAAATTGCTCAGCAAGAGGGAAAAGGCAAAGGTGATGCGGTAAGAAAAGGTTTTTCCATCGCCACAGGAGATATTTTAATGATTCTTGACGCCGACCTAACGGTTCCTCCCGAAGATTTGCCGCGTTTTTATGAAGCACTTGCTTCGGGAAAAGCGGAATTTATCAACGGCTCGCGTTTAGTCTACCCGATGGAAAAAAACGCAATGAGACCGTTAAATGTGTTGGGAAATAAATTTTTCAGCATTGCGTTTTCGTGGCTTTTGGAGCAACCAATCAAAGATACGTTGTGCGGAACGAAAGTGATGTTTCGAAAAGATTACTTGCGTCTCGCTGCGAATCGTGATTTTTTCGGCGATTTCGACCCCTTTGGCGATTTCGATTTGGTTTTTGGTGCGTATAAACTGAATTTGAAAATTATTGATATGCCGATTCCTTATCAGGAACGCACTTACGGCGAAACAAATATTTCGCGTTTTAAACACGGTTTTTTGTTGTTGCGAATGGTGATGTTTGCGGCAGGAAAAATTAAATTTCATTAAAAAAATAAAAAAAATGTTAATTCGTATTCACCCCGAAACTCCGAGTCAGCGACAATTAGAGAAGGTTGTTGAGATTCTCAAAAATGGCGGCGTAATTATTTATCCGACAGACTCGGTTTACGGACTTGGTTGCAGCATTTATTGCCCCAAAGCGGTTCAAAGAATCGCACAAATGAAAAATCTCAACGTTGCGAAGGCAAATTTTTCGATAATTTGTTACGACTTGAGCGACATTTCCGAATACACGCGTCAGTTGGACAACAATATTTTCAAATTAATGAAAAAAAATTTGCCTGGTCCTTTCACGTTTATTTTGCCCGCAAGCGGCAAGATTCCGAAAATTTTCGACAATAAAAAGAAAACCATCGGGATTCGAATTCCCGACAACAACATTCCAAGAGAAATTGTTAAAATTCTTGGACATCCGATTTTAACGACATCCGTTCACGATGATGACGAAATCAAGGAATACACCACAGACCCTGAATTGATTTATGAACGTTATGATAATCAAGTAGATGCGATTATTGATGGTGGTTACGGGAAAAATGTTGCCTCAACGGTTGTGGATTGTTCGGGAGATGAAATTGAGATTTTGCGTCAAGGAATAGGAATTTTGAAAGAATAAAAAATTGTTCATAAAAAATTCTCGTTTTGGAATAATATTTTAATTATTCCTGTTTATTTTTTCGAAAAAATTATAAAAATTAAGATTTTTTAACAAAATTTCACTTTATTTTTCGAATGATAAACTCAACTCGTCTGTTCATTGCTTTGCCTTCTTCGGTTTCGTTAGTCGTTAGCGGCTGTTCTTCTCCAAAACCTTTGTGAATTAAACGATTCTCTGAAATTTTTTGCGACACTAAATATTCCAAAACTGACCTTGCCCGTCTTATCGAAAGCGAAATATTGCTCGTATCATCTCCGATATTATCTGTGTGTCCATCAATTTCTATCTCTATTTTAGGGTTATCTCGCAAAAATTCTACTAAAAAATTCAAAGAAATAATACTTTCGGCGGTTAGTTCGGCAGAGTTTGTCGCAAAATTAACATTTTTTATGATAAACGGTTCGTTCACTTTGATAGAATCAAGCGAAATATTAATTGTTGTTGGTGGGTCAAATTTTTTATCTGAAGGTTTAATGTGCTGCTGTGCATAAACGTAACCTTTTTTCTTAATGGTCATAATAAATTCCTCATCTTTGCGAACTACGGAAACTATCGCATATTTGCCTGTTTTTTTGTCAACAATTCCATCTTTTTTCTCTTGTGTTTGCAAACTTTTCAACTCGACACTCGCATTTTGTAAAATATTTCCGCGTTTGTCGGTTAATTGTCCTTTGAGAAGCACAACTTTTTTTGGTCTAGCCTCCTCGGGCAATTCTGTTGAGTAAATATCCCAGTCGTTTTGTGCTTTTCTGCGAAGTATATTATTCGAGAAATAAATTTTTTTCCCGTTTGTGCTGATGATAAACGCAACTTCGTCGCCGCCTGTATTTATCGGGTAACCAAGATTTTTGGGTTTTTCCCATTGTCCGTTTCCGAGATATTTCGAGCAAAAAATATCAAAACCGCCCATTCCGAAGTGTCCGTTTGAAGCGAAATACAAAGTTTGACTATCCGAATGAATAAACGGCGTTTTGTCGTCGCCTGTTGTATTAATTGTTGGTCCCAGATTTTCTGCTTTTTTCCATTCGCCTGTGTTTGTGTCTTTCTCTGAACGGTAAATATCGATTCCTCCGTAGCCGCCTTCTCTCGCACTTGCGAAATACAAAACATTTCCCTCTGCGGTAACACTTGGTTGCCCCTCAAAAGAATTATTTCCGTTGATATTGGTCCCCAAACGTTTTAAAAAACTCCATCGATTATCAATGTAATCTGACGAATAAATATCGCAATTTTTATACGAAGTATAAAAATTTCTCTCATAATCGCACAAAGTAATGAACAAATGTGCATTATCAACGGTGAGAGTTAGTCCACCTTGATTTTTTCCTTCGTTAAATGGCGGTGGCATTTTTTTCCCTTCCGAGAAAATTTCCCTCAAAGTGTCGTCAGCATTGACTTTTTTCGCATAAAAAAGTTCCTCAACAGACTTATTATCTTTGTTGATAAACCTTCTTGTGAAAAAAATTAATTCGCCGTCGGAGGAAATAAGCGGCAAAAATTCGTCAAGATTAGTCGAAACACTATCAATTGGGACAGGATTATACGGCACCGGATTATTAAACATTTGCAAATAAATCGAAATATTTGCAATAAAAGCGTTTGTTTCGTCAAAATGTTGATTAGTCGAGTCTGTTTTTGATAAAAAATTTTCAAAATATTCCTTAGATTTTTCGAAATTTCGTAACAAATAAAAACATTTTCCTGAATAAAAAGTAGATTCGTATTTATTAAATTTCGGACAAATTTTCGAGACTTTATCAAAATATTCTGCGGCATTGCGAAGTAAGGAATTTGCTTGCGAGGTATCATTTTCGATTTTTGTTGCCATCTGAAATAAGGTTTCGCCGCATAAAAAATGTGCTTCAATATATTCGGGACTGACCTTAATTGCTTGATTTAACAACTCAACTGCATCTTTTGGACGAATATTTGTAATTTTTTCTGCACGGTCGTACAATTCTGTCGCTTTTTTTTTCACTTTCGTCTGACATTCTGAGTTTTGTGCAAAAATTTGCAACGAGAATGAAAAGAAAAAGAAAAAAATAGAAATTAATTTTTTTGTTTCGAGTTGAAAATCAAATAATTGCATAAAAAAAGTAGTTTATTTTAGAAATATAAAGTTACAAAAAAATATGAGAATACAAACGTTTATAAATAAAAAAAGTGAGGAAACCAATTATCATTCCGAGAATTGCTCCACAAAAAACATCTCCAAAAAAATGTACGCCGAGATAAATTCGGGAATAACTAACCAAAGTTGCCCAAATCAAAATCACAAAAGTAAACCATTTTTTCTGAAAAAAAAGTAAAGTAAACATTGCTGTTCCAAAAACATTCGTTGCGTGTGATGAGACAAAGCCGAATTTTCCGCCGCAATGTTGGTCTACGGTGTGGATTAAATTTTGCAAATCGGGATTATGGCAAGGACGAAGTCGTTGAAAAACATCTTTGAAAGCGAGAACTGAGATTTTGTCGGTGAGAAAAATTAATAATGCGAGGAATATGATTGAGAACCAAATTTTTTTCTTTTCTTTTCGCAAAATAAAAAATAAAATTCCGAGATAAAACGGAATCCAAATAAAAGTTTTAGAGATATAAAACATTATTACATCGAAAATCGGTGAATGTAAATTGTTGATTATCAATGTGATAAAAATATCTATAGATTTTAACGTTTCGAGCATAAAAAGATTTTTGAATAGGTAAAAAAAAACCTCTGCAACGAAATTTTACTTCGCTGCAACAAAAAAATGAGAATTTTCCCATCTTTTCACAAAAAAGAGATGGGAAAATTTATTTGGTTATTCTTTTTTAGTCTTTCGAGGTTTCGAAGGTTTTTTCGCTTCTGTTTTTTTCACTTCTTTTTCCTCGTTTTCCTTCTCCTCGGTGGTTTCTTTTCGTTTGTAAATGCGTTTATATTTTTCCTGTTCAGCAGGTTTCTCCTCTTTTTTCTCTGTTTCCTTCGTTTCTGGAAGAACATTTGAGACTTCTTTCGTTTTATCGACAACGATGTGTCCGGGTTTAATTCGTGTTCTCAGTTCTTCAATTTCTTTTTCTTTGAAAGAAACAATTTGACGAATTTCATCGGCACTCAATAAATCTAATCGGTTAGAACGTTCCGCGAGATATTTTTGTACCCGAATTTTAAAATCAGTTAATACGTTCATAAAATTGATAAACGCATCATAAGGGTTGTTGTAGGGGCTGAAATATTTGTGTACGTTTCCGTCGGAGAAGAATTTGGTACACATATAATAAAAGTGGTCGCTTGTTTGGAGATATTTCCAGTCTCGTTGGATTTGTGCGTCTTCGATTCCGCGAACCATCGGTGCGAGGTCGTAAAGTTTCGCGAAAGCTTCGTCTTGGAGTTCGTTTCCGAGCCATGCGGTAAGGTCTCGTTCTTCGTCTGCCCAAGAGATTGGATAAGGAACACTTATTTCTGCGACAGATTGATGAATTTCTGCTGCTTCCGATGGCGTTGCAAATTGCAAATCGGGGGCATATCGGAATATTGCGTTTGGCAAAGCACGGAGGAATTGGAAGATTCCTGTGTCTGCCCATTGATGTTCGCCGAAGGTTTCGTAGTCCATGAACAAATTAATTGTGTCGCCTTGAGTGGAATTTAACCAAGTGACATATTTCTCTGTTGTCAAAGGATATTCGTCCCATTCTCTATTTGAAAATCGAAACGCAACGTCATCGCTGAGTTTAAAGTTTTTCAACAACACTTTTAATTTGGGATTATAAGCGTTGTAATATAAGAAATTCGGGCTTTTCCATCCGAGAATATGTTTTGCACCTTCGGTTAACATTGCTTTATAACCCATTTCTGCCACCATTTCGCCGATAAAATCGCTATAAATTAATTCTGTATTTCGAAAAGTGGTTGGTTTGACGCCGAATAATTGGAATACTTTGTCGTCGTGTGCTTTGACTTGTTCGATAAATTCTTGTTTACTTTTCAAAGCAGAGAGAGAATGTGAATAAGTTTCACTCAAAATTTCGACAGAACCTGTGTTGACGAGTTGTTTAAAACTTTCGAGTACGTCGGGAGCATATTTTTCGAATTGGTCGAGAACCGTTCCTGACAGAGAATAACTAATTTTAAACTTTTTACCGTATTCCATAATCAAATCAAGCATTGCTTGATTTGTCGGAAGGTAGCATTTTTCGGCAACTTTTCGCATAATTGCGTGATTTGAGTAGTCATCATAATAATAATGATCACTTCCAATATCGAAAAAACGGTAAGGGTCTTTCAAACGAAAAGGTTGATGTACTTGAAAATAAAAGCAAAGAGTACGCATAATGTTTTTGTTTTATGTTGTTTTTTTTCGATTTTATAAATTCATAGCAAGTTCGTAAACTCGTCTGACTTGTGCGGCGGCATTTTCCCATTTCAAATTTTCGACTTCCATTTTGCCGTAACGTCTGAACATTTTTGAAAGGGCGTCATATTTTAAAAGTCCGTGAATGGCGTCTGCGATGGCGTCTGTGTCCCAAAAATCGACTTTTATTGCGTGTTTGAGAATCTCAGCGACCCCCGATTGTTTCGAGATAATTACGGGAACATTAGACCGCATTGCTTCGAGCGGCGAGATTCCAAAAGGTTCGGAAACTGAAGGCATTACGTAGACGTCGCTGAGCGAGAACATTCGATTTACATCATCACCTTTGAGAAAGTCGGTGTAATGAAATCTGTCCATAATTCCGAGTTGAGCGGTTCGGCGAATCATTCTTCGCAACATATCGCCGCTTCCTGCCATAACGAAGCGCACATCAGGAATGCGTTTCAACACTTTATGTGCTGCTTCGACGAAGTATTCGGGACCTTTTTGAAAAGTAACGCGACCAAGAAAAGTTACAATTTTTTCATCAAGATTCTTTTTATGTTCTTGTAGTTTCTCAGCTTTATGCGGTTCAACAGCATTGTAAACCGTGATAACTTTGTCAGGATGAATTCCGTAGCGTTGAATAACGATATTTCTCGTCAAGTTGCTGACCGTGATGATTCTGTCTGCGTTTTCCATTCCTGCTTTTTCGATGTCGTAGACCTGTTGGTTGACGTTCTCGCCGCTTCTGTCGAATTCGGTTGCGTGTACGTGAATGACAAGAGGTTTTCCTGAAATACGTTTTGCAGAAATTCCTGCGGGATAAGTCAGCCAATCGTGTGCGTGAATGACGTCAAATTGCAGGGAAGTTGCTAAAACAGAGGAGACAAGTGCGTAATTAGAGACTTCTTGAATGAGACTTGAGCCGTAGCCGCCTGAGAATTTCAATTTTGCATATTCCTCTGTTTCTTCTACTTCGGGAGGAACTGGAATATTTTCCCGTTGAATAGAAATTTGTGTTCCGAGAAGTCCTTTCTCGCTAACAATTTTTTCATATTCCTCATAGGTAACATACGGAATTAAAACTGCTCCGACTTCGATATAAGTAATTTCTTTCCAAATTTCTTGAAAAGAAACGGTTTCGCCTTCGCGTTGTTTGTCTTTGTATGTAAAACGTTTCTGTTTGATAGCGATGTCTCCTGCTCCAAGAAGTTTTACGTTTTTTTGGTCCTCGTCGCCGTACGCTTTTGGAACAACGAAAGTCACCTCAACATTTTTCAAAGATGTTAAGCCTTTTGTCAGTCCGTAGCAAGCCGTGCCAAGTCCTCCAGCGATGTGTGGTGGAAATTCCCACCCAAACATTAAAACTTTCATATTAATTTTTTGTTGAAAAATTCGTTTTTGTGGTTAGTTGGTTTTGGTAAAAAAATAATTTTCAAAGGTAAAATTTTATTTTGAATTTACACAATAATTCTCGCAATTTCTTTTCCTTTTTTCGAGAAAAGTATAAATTCGTTGTTTTTCCAA
>DYQK01000073.1 GCA_020719385.1 Rikenella microfusus
AAAATTTTTCGCAAAATTATAACAAATTTTTGAATTTTCTAATCGTTTTTGTGTAGTTTCGATGGCAAATTTAATCTTTTCTTAATTTTTCTAAAAATCTGATAAAATTTTTCAAAAATTTTGAAATTATGAAAAAAATGTTTACCTTTGCAAAAGAAATAAAAATTTTGCTCATTTTTGAAAATGACAGAAAACGAAAAAATTATCAAAGTTAATATAGAAGGAGAAATGAAGACTTCGTACATTGATTATTCAATGTCAGTTATAGTTTCTCGCGCCCTTCCTGATGTTCGCGATGGTTTAAAACCTGTGCAACGAAGAATTTTGTTTGGAATGCACGAATTAGGTTTAGCCGCTAGTCGACAGTATAAAAAATCGGCAAGAATTGTGGGAGAAGTTCTCGGAAAATTTCACCCTCACGGCGATAGTTCAGTGTATTTGGCGATGGTGCGAATGGCTCAAGATTGGTCGTTGCGATATCCGTTGGTTGATGGACAAGGAAATTACGGTTCCGTTGACGGCGACCCTCCTGCAGCGATGCGTTACACGGAGGCAAGACTTTCGAAAATTGCAGAGGAAATGCTTTTCGATATAGAGAAAGAAACCGTAGATTTTCAGTTCAATTTTGATGATTCTCTTGAGGAACCGAAAATTCTTCCTGCTAGAATCCCAAATCTTTTAATCAATGGTTCATCAGGAATTGCTGTCGGAATGGCAACCAATATGCCGCCACACAATTTGGCAGACACCATTGACGCAACCATTGCTTTTATTGACAATTCCGAGATTGACATTGAAGAGTTAATAAAAATTATCAAAGCACCTGATTTTCCGACAGGAGCAACAATTTATGGAATCGAAGGTGTCAAAGAGTCTTATCGGACTGGTCGCGGCAGAGTTGTTGTTCGGGCAAAAACACACATCGAAGTTGCTTCAAGCGGCAAAGAAAAAATTATTGTTACTGAAATTCCGTATCAAGTAAATCGGGCTGAGTTGTTGCAAAAAGTTAGCGAGTTGGTTAACGAAAAGAAAATCGAGGGCATAGTTTACGCAAACGATGAATCTGACAGGACAGGAATGCGAATCGTTTTTGTCTTGAAAAAAGACGCAATAGCGAATGTCGTTTTGAATAAATTGTACAAATATACCTCGCTTCAGTCGGTTTTTAGTGTAAACAATATTTGTCTTGTTGATGGAAGACCGAAGTTATTGAATCTCAAAGATTTAATTTTGAATTTCGTTAAACATCGAAAAACCGTTGTTACGCGGCGAGTACAATTTGAGTTGTCGCAAGCCGAGAAGAAAGCACACATTTTAGAAGGACTTTTAATTGCGTTGCAAAATTTGGACGAGGTTATCTCGCGTGTGCGAGGTTTACAAACTTCAGATGACGCAAAAAATGACTTAATATTGCGATTTGGATTATCTGAGGTGCAGGCAAAAGCCATTTTGGAATTGCGTTTGCAACGACTCACAGGAATGGAGCAGGAGAAAATTAAAAATGAACATTTCGAGTTGTTACAATTTATTTCTCGTTCAAAAGAAATTCTGAACAGCGAAACACTTTTAATGGAAATCATTAAAAATGAGTTGATTGAGTTAAAATCGAAATATCATTCTCCGCGTCGCACAGAAATTGTTCACGCCTCGGAGGAGTTTAATCCTGAAGATTTTTTTGCTGACGAGCAAGTTGTCATTACAATTACGAATTTAGGCTACATTAAACGCACTCCGTTGACAGAATTTCGTATTCAAAATCGCGGCGGAAAAGGTGCAATGGGAAGCGGAACGCGCGAAGAAGATTTTATTCGTCATCTTTACATCGCAACAATGCACAACACAATGCTGTTTTTCACCGAAAAAGGTAAATGTTTTTGGTTAAAAGTATATGAAATTCCTGAAGGAAGTCGTACTTCGAAAGGTCGAGCAATGCAAAATCTCTTGAACATCGAGGCAGAAGATTATGTGAAAGCGTATATGAATCTAAAAACTTTGTCTGACGCAGAATACTTAGATTCTAACGATGTAGTTTTGTGTACGAAAAAAGGAGTCATTAAAAAAACTTCATTGCGTGCTTACTCGCGTCCGCGGCAAAATGGAATTGTTGCCATCAACATTAGAGAAGGCGATTCTTTGTTTGATGCAAAACTCACCAAAGCCGATGACGAGATAATGATTGCTGTAAAATCGGGCAAAGCGATTCGTTTTCCCGAAGAAGCAGTCAGAAATATGGGCAGAACGGCTGCGGGAGTAAGAGGAATTCGAGTTTCAAGCAGCGACAAGGTTGTCGGAATGATTTGCGTTTCGAAAGAACAAGATATTTTAGTTGTCTCAGAAAACGGTTTCGGCAAACGCTCCAAACTCGAAGATTACCGAATCACTAATCGAGGCGGCAAAGGCGTAAAAACCATCAACATTACTGAAAAAACTGGAAATTTAATTGCTATCAAAGCTGTTACCGACAATGACGATTTAGTCATTATCACCAAATCGGGTTCAACAATTCGACTTTCCGTTGCAACTTTGCGAACAATGGGAAGAGCAACGCAAGGCGTGAAATTAATCGAACTTCGAGACGGAGACGGAATTGCCTCGGTCGCAAGAGTTGACACAACACCAACGGGAGATGTTGAAAATCAATTAGTTATAGTTGATACAGACGAAGCAGAGGATTTTGAGCAAAAAACATTCCTCTCGACACAGACGGAAATTAACAAATTTTAACAAAAATTTAATTTTGTCATCTTTTCAAAGAGATGACAAAATTTTTCTATAAATATTTTTCGAAAGAATCAATAAACAATCTTTTTTTCTCAGTTTTGTTATTGAAAAAGGGTAAACCAATTAATTTATAATCGGAATTTTCGTCAATAACATATTTTCCCTCGATTTCTGCCAAAAAATCTTCTTTCCATTTGTCAGATTCGGCAAAAACTTCACCCTTAGGTTCAATAAACAATTGAAAAGTTAATATTTCGCTGCTTTCTGACTTTTTCAAAAATAAAACAAAATCAGGTTCAAATGCTTTTCCATCGCTAAAACGATAAATTTGAAAATATTTTTCGTTGCGAAGAAGAAAAACTTCTCGATATTTCGTTTTTAACTTCTCAATAACACTTTTGATAAACAAAATTAATTTTTTTTCCTCCGAAGTGCCGAAGTTTTCTTTGAAAGCATACCAATTTTCTGTTGTCAAATTTAAAAAATGTTCTCTTTTTTTGGGGTTACTCATTGGGAAACCGCGTTCGGCGTCTCCGTTTTCAGATAAAACGAAGTTCATTTCCTTGTCAATAAACACTTTTGATATTCCGTACGGTGAAAATTTATGTGTTCCTTTGTGTTCAACATTTCCTTTTTCGATATCGGGCTGAATTTCTTGCAAAATTTTCAACGCACATTTCAATTTTTCGTCTTGCGACATTGAAAAAATATTTTTTGTGTCTCCCGAAATGTTTAATTCGCAAGCGGCAAGATATTTTTCTGACGAAAAAAATTCGTTTAACGAAGTTAAATGTGGAAAATATTTTAATAAATTGGAAAAAACATAAAATGAAAGTCGTTGCGAAGCCTTTCGCAACACCGAAATGCCCAAAAAATTCACTTTTGCATTTTGTGAATTGAGAAATTCATACGTTGCATCATTATTTTCATTGGTTAACAACTTTTTTTCCTCGACAAAACTTCTTTTTACATCGAAATGAAACGTTTTATTTTTCAAATGTTCAGAAAATTCATACGTTTCTTCGTTGCGATAACGCTCGCGAGAATTCAAATAAATGATTCCGTATTGATAAAAATGCGAATTTTTAAATTCTTCCTTCAAAAAATGTTGACGAATAACTGAATTCGAAGGTTTAATCCCAATTTTGTCTAATGCTTTGTTCAATTCGTTGATATATCGGCTGTTGGTTTCGCTGTGAAAATACAGTTGTTCGCAAATTCGCAACGGATTTGTGATGTCATCGTCAAATTTTCGCTGAAATTTGGGTTGAGAATCGTTTAATTGAAACGGACAATAACGCGCACCGCGACCAATTAATTGTGCCTCGCTCATTGTTGCTTTGCCTAAAATATCGCCTTTTGAATCGCGAGTGTTGTATAAACGCACAATATCGAACAAATTTAACACATCCCAACCTTCGTTCAACGCATCAACGGCAAAAATCACGCGAACCGCATTGGCAGGTTCTTCAAGAGAATTGACAATTAATTGTGTGCTTTGCTTGTCGGTGTTGCTGTCAACGCTGATGACTTTGTCTTCGGAGAAATCCTCTTTTAATTGCAAAATTAAATTTCCCAATGTTGTTCCGTTGACGGCAAAAAAAGTGAACGCAGTTTTTATGATGCTTTTTTCAGGAGCATTGTTGCGAATGTTTTCTAAATCTTTTACCTGTAAATTGGCAATTTTTTCCAAAAATTCTTTCTTAAATTCTGACGAAACTACCGTATTTTCGTCTCTTTTCTTAGGAATATTGACGTAATTACTTTTAAACATTATCACAGGTTTAATTCGCAATTTTTCTTTTGCAAAAAGTAATAATCGATATTGACTCAAAATCACGGTCTGCAAAGCACGGTCAATGCGGGACAAATCTGCCTGCAAAATCATTACTTCCTTGCTATATTTCGCTAAAAATAAATCTTTTAACGAATAATCGAAAAGCAATTTGTCGTCATATTTCTCTGCAATTTCTGTTTCGTTCAATCTTGCGGTGGCGGTAAATTCCAATAAAATATTTTCGCTGTTGCTTTTGAAAATTCGCATAACGGTTTGCTCCCAATTATCTGCAAATTCAGACATTGAAGTTTGTTTGCCAGATTTTTTCCGCAAAACATCAACATTCAAATGATGTGCTTCATCGCTTAATAAAACTATTTTCTGATTTTCGAAATCTTCATACGTTAAACTGTTTTCTTTCGGAGTGTTTAAATTCGAATGCAAAGACTGAATCGTTGTGAAATGAATATTAATATTATTTTCATCTACGAAAGCAAAATTTTCGACAGGTTTAACAACGACAGTTTTGTCTGAAAATTGAATTTGTTTGTTAAACAAATATTTCCCCGACAAGGAATTTAAAAAATTGTCTTTTGTCTTCTCGATAATATTTGTGCTGTTGACGAAAAAAATAAAATTTCGATAGCCCTGCTTAAATAATTGCAAAATACAGCCCGCCATCACCAATGTTTTTCCGCTGCCCGTAGCCATTTGAAACAACAACTGCGAAGGTTTTACTCTTTTTTTATACTCATTTAAGTAAAAAATCAAACGGTTTAACGCTTCTTGTTGATAATTTCGAATCTCGAACGCAGGATTAAGATTATCAGTAATGTAATTGGGAAGCGAAGAATTAAAATATTCCTCATTTTCTTGCTTCGAATTCAGGTAAGTTAACAAATCAGACATAAAATTGTTTAATTAATCATTACAAAAAACCAATTTCACCGCTTGCAGACAAATAAAAATTTGTTTTAGACCGTTAAAATTTAATGAATCGCAAGAATCTGAAATATAATATTGATAAGAATCGTCTACATTTTTTTCTAAAATCACAAAATGCCAATATCTGCCCAAAATGTATGCACCGCGCATGCGATTCGTTTTGTTTAATTCAATTGCTACCAACATTTCGGCAAGAAGCTGGTCTTCAACATCAACAGAATGCTTGGTTTGTTTAAATTCCTGAATGAAAAAATATGGTTTAACAGGAATTTTGATGCCCATGGCAACCATAAAATCAGTTTTCCCCGAAAATTCAACACCGTTTATTATCGCTTTTAACGTTTTTTCATAAAAACCACGTCTTGTTTCGGTGTGAAAACGAATTTCGTTAATGATGGGGCTAATAAAATACATTTTTAAATCCTCTTCCGAATAACTTGCCACATAATCTTTGTGATAATCAATCAGTGCAAGCAAGAAATTCTCTTCTTTTTCGCTCAACGAATAATGAAAATTAAACCATTCGGCGAAAATATTGAGTGTGCGTCCCGATTTTATCTTTACTACCTGCACTAAATCGTCAAGTACGGCAGTTTGAAAATTAATTTTTTTCATATTCAACAGATTTTAATCATTACAAAAAATACGAGAAATTTTTCATAAAAAAGAATCGTTAAAATGTTTTTGCATCGTTTCATAACCTTTTGCAATAATTTCTTCCGAGATATTTTCAAAACAATTTCCGCCCAATAAAATACAATTTTCTGTCATATCAAGGTCAAAATCGACAATAAATTTTCTCGCTTTGGGGAAATTCAGAATCCAATGAGGTAAAAATGTTATCTCGTTATATTGCAAAGAGAGAAAATTAAGATTTTTTAACTCTTTCAACGGCGAAATATCCACAATTTCATTGCAATCTAAGGCAAGTTTCGTCAAACCCCGCAACTCGCTAAGTACTGAAATATCAACAATTTGATTAGAATTTGCAAATAATTCTGTCAAATTTCTCAATTCTTTTAACGGCGAAATATCAACAACGTCATTGCCAAAAATGTCGATTTTTGTTAAATTTTTTAATTCTTTTAACAAAGAAAGGTCGGTAATATCGCAATTTCCAATGTTTAATTGGGTTAAATATTCCAATTTTTTCAAACTTGGGACAATCTTGCCCAAATCTTTTAAAAAACAGTCATAAAAACTCATCGCAACAATTTTGCCCTCATTATTTGTGTCATATCCGTAAGTTACATCAATATTGCTTTCCAATTCAAAGGAACATTCCAATTCTTTTTCAAAAATTTCGACAATTTGTAACTCACTTTTGAGAGTTTTTTGGCGTTTCATTGCAAGAAATTGTTTTTGTACTCTTGCTTGCTCTTCTTTTCTGAGTGTTTCTTTTGATTTCAAAAAGTCAAAAAATCCCATATTTTTAGAAATTTTAGGTGAAAAACTTTGCAAATTTAACAAAAATTTCCAAGAAAATAAAAATATAAAAAAAAAAATAAAAATTTTTTCAAAAAGTTTGTGAAAATTGAAAAAAGATTTTACTTTTGCACCCAATAATTCGAATGTTAAACTCGTTTAAAAATTCTATGATTAAAAACGACAACAATTCTGCCGAAAACACTTTGTTTTCCAACGATAAGAATCTTGATTTCTCTCAAAACCGCACCGATGAGGAATACAAACCCGAATACATCAACATCGGCGGACAAATTAGCAACAAACCACAGTCGGTTACCAAAACCGAGGAGTTCGACTGGAGTACTTACTCAAAAAAAAGTGAGGAATATCCCGTAGAAAAACGCAAAGAACTCGAAAAGGCTTATGAATCCACGCTTTTAACCGTTATTAATAGTCAAGTCATAGAAGGAACGGTCTTGGCAATGAACTCGCGAGAGGTAGTTATTAATATTGGTTATAAATCTGAAGGCGTTGTGAGTCTCAACGAATTTCGTTATAATCCTGAATTAAAAGCAGGCGATAAAGTGGAAGTTTACGTTGAAAGTCAAGAAGACAAAAACGGACAATTAATTCTTTCACACAAAAAGGCTCGCGCACTTCGCTCTTGGGACCGAGTGAATCAGGCATTAGAACACAACGAAATCGTAAAAGGTTATATAAAATGCCGCACCAAAGGCGGAATGATTGTTGACGTTTTTGGAATAGAAGCGTTTTTACCAGGGTCACAAATCGATGTTAAACCTATCCGCGATTATGACATTTATGTCGGCAAAACAATGGAATTTAAAATTGTGAAAATAAATCACGAATTTAAAAACGTTGTTGTCTCGCACAAAGCCCTCATCGAAGCTGAACTTGAACAACAAAAACGAGAAATCATTGCGAAACTCGAAAAAGGACAAATCCTCGAAGGAACGGTTAAAAATATTACTACTTACGGCGTATTTGTCGACCTCGGAGGAGTAGATGGTTTAGTTCACATTACCGATTTGTCTTGGGGACGCGTTTCTCATCCCGAAGAAGTTGTAAAATTAGACCAAAAAATCAATGTCGTAATTCTCGATTTTGATGATACAAAAAAACGTATCGCACTCGGTTTGAAACAATTAACCAAACATCCATGGGATTCTCTTGATGTCGCACTTAAAATTGGCGATATTGTAAGAGGAAAAGTCGTTGTTCTTGCAGATTACGGAGCATTTGTCGAAATCGCAACAGGCGTAGAAGGTTTAATTCACGTTTCAGAAATGTCTTGGTCGCAACATTTGCGAAGTGCTCAAGAATTTTTGAAAGTCGGAGACATTGTCGAAGCAGTTATTTTAACCTTAGACCGCAATGAACGAAAGATGTCTTTGGGAATCAAACAATTACGCACCGACCCATGGCAAAGAGTCGAAGAGAAATATAAAATTGGTTCGCGTCATACAGCAAAAGTTCGCAACTTTACTTCCTTCGGAGTATTTGTCGAAATCGAAGAAGGCGTTGACGGTTTAATTCACATATCAGACCTCTCTTGGACAAAGAAAATTAAACATCCATCTGAATTCACCCAAATCAGCGAAAATATTGACGTTGTTGTTTTGGAAATTGACAAAGAAAATCGCCGTTTAAGTCTTGGACACAAACAATTAGAGGAAAATCCTTGGGACGTTTTTGAAACCGTTTTCAATGTTGACACCATTCACGAAGGTACGGTTATCAGCGTTTTTGACAAAGGAGCCGTCATTGCGTTGCCCTACGGCGTCGAAGGTTTTGCCACTCCTCGCCATTTAATGAAAGAAGACGGCACTTCTGCACAAGTTGAAGAAAAACTTGAGTTCAAAGTTATTGAGTTCTCGAAAGCCGCAAAGAAAATCGTTGTCTCGCATACTCGCACTTTTGAAGAACGCAAAAAATCAGAAGAATTAGCGAAACGTATTGCTAATCAACCTCTTATGGAAGAGAAAACCGTAGCAGTAGAGCAAAATCCATTTGAGAATCTTGCCGCTTTGAAAGAAAAAATGGACGGAGAAAATCCTGAAAACAACCAATAATTTTCTTATTTTTACAAAAAACCACAAATTTTTATAAATTTGTGGTTACTTTATTTTAACTTTTTTTCAATGAAATTGTCGAAAAAAATACAGGAAAAAATCTCGGAAGCGTTGATAATTCGGACAAATGAACTTTATCACGATTTCGAAAATCAATATTACAACCAACGTCATCAAAATTTATTTTTGCAGGAGGAAAAACGGTGGAAAATTTTTTTTGAAAAATACATAAAAAGCGAAAAACCCTTGAATTGCCTTGATTTCGGAACAGGAACAGGTTTAGTTTCGCAAATTATTGCCCCAAAATTAAAAATCTCTGATAAATTGATTTGTGCAGACTTGTCGCAAGAAATTTTAAATGTTTGTCGCAATTCGCTGCAAGAAAAAAATGTTGTCTGTGAGGTGGAATTTGTGAAAATTGACGGAAAAAATGTTCCGATTCAGCCAAATTCGCTTGATATTATAATGTTAAACGCAGTTTTGCATCATATTTTTGATGTGAACAATTTTTTCGAAAATTGTGCTAACCTCTTGAAAAACAATGGTTTACTCATTATTGCCCACGAACCAAATCAAAATACAAATTTGCCGTTTTTTTATAAATTGTTGTTAAAATTTTTAGAGACAATAATTTCGCCTTCAAGTTTAATTTTGTATATTGTTGAAAATCAACCATTTATAGAATCGTTGTTGCGAAATATTTTGACAAAAATTAGTCCGAGTTATAAATATCGAAATGAGTTTTTAGAAAAAATTGCAAATATTTTGATAAAAGAGAAATATCTCGATTTTAAATTGCGAGGCACAGAAATTCAGCAAATTGTTGATATTCAAACAGAGAAAGGTTTTTCAAAAGAAAATTTACAAAAATTTTTTGCGAAAAATTTTTCCATTCTTGAGTGGCAAACATCAAATTTTACTTTTGCAAGTCAAAAATTGGATTCTTTTTTGCAAGAAAAATTTTCAGAAAATGGAAAAACTTTGCATTTTGTTTTGAAAAAAAATTAAATTTTTCAGGAAAAATGAGAACATTTTAAAATGAATTTTTATCTTTGTTGCCGGATTGTACAATTTTTTCACAAAAAAATGGAAGGATTAAAAAAATAAAACATTCGAGTTAACGATGTTTGTCTTACTGACGGAGGAATTTTTGCTCAATAATTTTTTACTTTTTCACAGAAAATTTGTCAGATTTTCAGGAATCTGACAAATTATTAACAAAAAATTAACATTAGTCGTTGCAATAAACGAGTTTCACTGCCTGCAAACAGACATAAATTTGCTTTAAACCGTTAAAATTTAACGAATCAAAAGCATCTGAAACGTAATATAAAAACGAATTTTCTGCAATTTTTTCGAGAATTACAAACCGCCAAATTGCTCCCACAATCAATGCTCCTCGAATCAAATTTGTTTTGTTTAATTCTATTGCGGCAAGCATTTCTGCGAAAAGTTGGTCATTTGCATCAACAGAATGTTTTGTTTCTTTGAATTCCTGAATGAAAAAATATGGTTTTTGTGGTTCTCGCACACCTAAACCATTCATCGAAAATATCGGTTTTCTTTCCCGATTTCAAATTTACAACTTTCACCAAATCATCGTATTTGGCAGTTTGAAAAATAATTTTTTCAGGTTTTCCCATAAAAACAATTTTTTCAAAAAACAGTAATTTTCCCATTTCCTTTTTGAGTAAAAATTCCTATTTCACTTGCGAAAATAATATTTTTCTCAATTAATTTTTTCAAAAATTCATTTTTAAAACTTTGCGAAATCGAAATCAATAGACCGCCTGAGGTTTGTGCATCGCAAAGAATTTTTTTCATTATCTCGGTGATATTTTCTTGAAAATCAACGCTTTGCGAAACAAAATCTAAATTGTTCAATGTTCCACCAGGAATAATATTCGCTGCGGCAAGTTCTTTAACTTCAGGCAATATCGGCACTTTTTCAGAAAATAAATTCACATCAACTTTGCTTCCTTGCGACATTTCTCGCAAATGTCCTAAAAGTCCGAAACCTGTAACGTCAGTGCAGGCTGAGATGGGAAAATCTCGCATTACCTCACTCGCAACAGCATTTAACTCCGACATAGTTTTTATTGCCAAATTTTCAGTTTCTTTTTCGACTAACCCTCGTTTCATTGCGGTAGACAAAATTCCTGTGCCGATAGGTTTTGTCAATATCAACGAATCGCCGACTTTTGCGGTAGAATTTTTCAATATTTTCTGCGGATGAATAATTCCTGTCACCGTCATTCCAAATTTGGGTTCCGAATCTTCGACGGTGTGTCCACCTAATATCGAAATTCCTGCCTCGGCGGCTTTGTCATTTGCTCCTTTCAAAATTTCCTGCAACACTTCCATCGGCAAACGATTTTCGGGAAAAGCAACAATATTCAACGCAAACAACGGTTTTGCACCCATTGCGTAAATATCGCTCAAAGAATTTGCCGCAGCAATTGCCCCAAAATCATAAGGAGAATCAACAACAGGCGTGAAAAAATCAACTGTCTGCACAATTGCTGTCAAATCATCAATTTGATAAACTGACGCATCATCGGAAGTTTCGATGTTGACTAAAATATTTTTATCTGTCGGAATTGGAAAATTTTGCAACACTTTCTCTAAATACTGAGGACGAATCTTGCAGCCGCAACCCAAACCGTGAGTGAAATGCGTTAATTTAACATCAGAAATTTTTTTCGAAAAGTGAAAAGATTTTTTATTCGTTAACTTCTCAAGCGTTTCAGAAATGATTTTTACAGCATTATTAATTTCTGTTTCAGTGGAATATTTGCCGACAGAAAAGCGAATCGTGCCGCGAGCAAAATGTTCAGGAACATTCATTGCTGTTAAAACTTTCGAAATCGAAATTTTATCAGAATGACAAGCTGCACCTGCCGAGGCCGCAATATTTTCCATTTCAGACAAAATTAACGAAGCTTCGAGATTCGAAAAAGAAATATTTAACGTATTGGGCAAACGTTTCTCAATATCTCCGTTGATTTTTGTATCGAGAAAGGATAAATTTTTCAAATTTTCCTGCAATTTATCTCTCAAAAACTTCATTTTCGCAAAATGTTGCGTTAAATCTCGTTTTGCGATTTCAAATGCTTTGCCCAACGCAGCAATATACGGTACATTTTCTGTTCCTGCCCGAAGATTTTGTTCGTGGTCGGCACCGTGCAAAATTTTTTCCAAACGCACACCTTCCCGCACAAACAACGCACCAACACCCTTCGGAGCATACAATTTATGTCCCGCAACAGACAAAAGGTCAACATTCAATTTTTGAATATCAACATCAACTTTCCCAACAGATTGTGCCGCATCGGTGTGAAAAAAAATATTTCTCCCTTTCAACATTTCTGCGATTTTTTCTATCGGCTGAATTACGCCTGTTTCGTTGTTTGCGTGCATTATTGAGACTAAAATTGTCTCGGAAGTTATTGATTTTTCAAGCACTTCGAGATTTATTATTCCGTTTTCAAAAACAGGAATATAAGAAATTCGAAAACCTTGTTTTTCCAAAAATTTACAAACTTCGAAAACCGCAGGATGTTCAACCTCACTCGTAATGATATGTTTTCCTCGATTTTGATACGCAAAAGCAATTCCTTTGAGAGCCAAATTGTTTGATTCTGTGCCGCCGCTGGTGAACAAAATTTCTGTCGTTTTACAATTTAACGCATTTGCAATTTGTTTTCTTGCCGCTTCGACAGACTTCTTCGCCTCGATTCCAAAAAAATGAACACTTGAAGGATTTCCAAAATGATTCTCTAAAAATGGTTTCATTGCCTCAAAAACCTCCGAATCTATCGGCGTTGTTGCGTTATAATCTAAATAAATTGGTTTTTCCATAGAAAATTTTTTCAAAATTAAATTTTTTTTTCGAAATAAATTTTGTTTTTTCGAAAAATTTTATTTTCTTTGTGCAGAAAATTTTTTATTATGGAAATTAAAACGTATTTAGCAGAAAATCAAAATCGAATTTTAGACGAATTATTTGAGTTGTTGCGAATTCCGTCAATAAGTGCGATTTCGAGTTATAAATCTGAAATGTTTCGTTGTGCCGAAGGGTTAAAAACTTCGTTATTAGCCGCAGGTGCCGACAAAGTAGAAGTGTGCGAAACTGAAGGAAATCCTGTAGTTTTTGGAGAAAAATTTATTTCGAAAAACCTTCCGACAATTTTAGTCTACGGACATTATGACGTAATGCCTGTTGAACCCTTAGATTTGTGGAATTCTCCACCTTTTGAACCCCAAATTCGAGATGGAAAAATATTCGCCCGCGGCGCCGATGACGACAAAGGACAATTATTTATTCATATCAAAGCATTCGAGTTTTTGTGCAAAACGAACACATTAAATTGCAACATAAAATTTATGTTCGAAGGCGAAGAAGAAGTTGGTTCGACAAGTTTAGAAAAATTTTGTGCAGAAAATAGGGAGAAATTGCATTCCGATTTTATTTTGGTTTCTGATACGAGTATGCTGAGCAAGGAAGTTCCTTCGTTAACTGCAGGACTGCGCGGACTTTGTTATATGGAAGTCGAAGTTACGGGACCAAATCGCGATTTACATTCGGGACATTTCGGCGGAGCAGTTGCGAATCCGATAAATATTTTGGCAAAAATGATTTCTCAACTTCACAATTCAGATAACAAAATTGCTATTCCGCATTTTTATGATGATGTTATTGAGTTGTCGCAAGAAGAACGCAACGAAATGGCAAAAGCACCTTTCGATATTGAGAAATATAAAAATTCTTTGTCTGTCAACGAAATTTGGGGCGAAAAAAATTATTCAACTTTGGAAAGAGTCGGAATTCGTCCTTGCTTGGATGTCAACGGAATTTGGGGCGGTTACATTGGTGAAGGCACAAAAACGGTTTTGCCCTCGAAAGCGTTTGCGAAGATTAGTATGCGTTTAGTTCCGAATCAAAATCCTGATGTTATCGCACAACTTTTCGAGAAATATTTTGTTTCTCTTGCTCCGCAGAGTGTAAAAGTTCAGGTGAAATATTCTCACGGCGGAAATGCGTATTCTACGCCGATTCAGATGTCTGCGTATCAAGCGGCAAGTTTGGCTGTTGAGAAAACATTTGGCAAAAAACCTGTTCCGTACAAAAGCGGCGGAAGTATTCCAATAATTGCGACTTTCGAGAAAGTGTTGGGAACGAAAACGATTTTAATGGGTTTCGGACTTGACACAGACGCAATACATTCACCGAATGAAAATTTTCCTGTTGAAACTTTTTTCAAAGGAATCGAAACAATTGTTTTATTTCATCAATATCTCAAAGAAGTTTAAAAAATAAACACATTTTTTATTATTTCTGTCAGATTTTTTTAGAATCTGACAGAATTTTTTAACTTAAATTTTACCAAATAACAACTTTTTGCGTTTTTGTTTCTGTTTTTACTAAGTATAAGAATATTAATATTTTTCGAAATTTTACGAAAAAAATCTCTCGATTTTTAGAAAATCGAGAGATGATGTTACGAAAAAAGTAATTATGGAATCAAAACTTTTTTAGTTGTTGTGCCATTTGCATCAATAACTTTTACAATATAAGTTCCTGAGTGCAAAATTGCAAACTTCATAAACGAATTATTCGCTTTTTGAGTAATAATTTGTTTTCCTAACAAATCAAAAATCTCAATAGTTGCGTTTTTCTCAATTTCGTTGACAAAAATTTCATTTTGATAGCTGTAAATATTGAGAGATTTCGTTTCTGCAGAATTTTGTACAGAAGTAATTTTACCAAAATGTACTTTGAAACGGTTAGAATTGTCGGAGGAATTTGCTGCGAAGGTATAATTTGCTTTCAAAAGGTCTGTAACTGTTCCTGTTTCTGCGTCTTCAAGGTAAATTGAAGCAAAACTCATTCGATTTTCTGTAAGAGAAATGGTATAATTTCCTGATTTTTCAGTTTGAAAATACAAATTCATAACCGAGGTTTGCGGTAACGCATTTATTGAAGCAGGAATTTCTTGTGTTTGCGTATATAATTGCGGCAAAGTTTCGTCTTCGTCGAAAATTTTAAACGCATCCAATTCGTTGTCAAAGTTTTCTGTACTTTGTTCGCTGAACATAATTACGGTTTCGTCAGCAACGGTTTCATCGTTAGAAACTTTGAGTCGAACAAGATTTTGTGTTTGATTTTTGAAAATTGGGGTATGTGTGTGTTCTCGAATAATGTTAGAAAAACCAATTTTTCCACCCGTTGAAGAGTTACAATTTACCATAAAACCTTGATTAGCAGGGATATGCGATGTTCCACCGCAAACAGAAACGTTTGTTTGAGAGTTATAAGATACAATTCTGTTGTTATCTCGGCGATAATAAATCACAGGGTCAACATTGAGTTTTGTCCATCCTGTTGCGTTCCAATTAATTCCTGATGGATATGGATTTCCAACGAGATTTAAACCGAGTTGCAAATTTGTGGAATAAGTTCCTGAATTGAACAAAGTTTTTGGTTGATTTGATTCGAAAACGACTTTAGATTGTGCGTTTCTGAATTTTGCTTGATAACCTGTTACGTTTGCTAATTCTGTTCCATAAAAAGTTACGAATCTGCCGCCTGTATATTTTTGTAGAGCAATATAAGGTGGTATTAAACTTTTTTGAACATATCGCAATGGAGTTGCGAACCAGTGATTTCTGGGGATATCATATCAATGACTAACATTTCCATTTTGCATTTTCCTGTGCAAACGAGTGTTCCGTTAGAAATAAATGAGCCAACTTTTCCGATTTGACTTTTGATGACAAAATCTCCGTTGACGGTTAAACGTTTTCCAAGATTAACGGTTAATTCTCCGTTTGGTAAAATAGTTAAGGATTTTGTAGTTAAATTAACTCCAGCATCATTGACTCCGATGGTATAACGACCATTGATAAAAGTATGTACTTGTGCGTTAGGTGCGCCGTCGCTCCAGGTTGTTCCGTTCCAAGTTGTTGTGTCTCGTTTAACAATGACATTTACATCATCTGACGCACTACAAAGTTCGTTAATAATTGACCATCTGAAAGTGTGTGTTCCTCTGTTCAAAGAGATAACTTGAGTAAGGTTGTTTGTGAAGTTCAAAATTGTGTCAATGTTGTTCAATGCAGTCCATCTGCCGTATCCGCGGATAGGAGCGTTTGCGTTTAATGTTGTAGAATTGGAGTAAATAGTTTGGTCAACACCTGCGTTGGGGAGAGTTGGAGCATTATTTTGTACAAAAACGTTGTCTGAAGCAAAATTTCCATCTTTGTAAATTGTCCATCTGTAAAGATTCATTCCTTGTCCGATATTTCTGACGACAGTATTATAAGCATATCTATCAACAAAAGTTCCTTGTCCTGAGTCAACGGTCCATTCTCCTGTTGCACCTGCGGGAAGTACTGCACTTAAGAATCCTGAATCTTCACAGGTAACTCGGTCTTCTCCTGCTTGGGCAATAAATTCTGAACGACTTACAATAACATCGTCTGTACCGACACAATTGCCTCTGTGAACGCTCCATCTGTAAATGTTGTCTCCGAGTGGAATATTGGTTACAACAGCATTTGGAATTGTATCAAAGACATTTCCGCCGCCAGCGACAACTGACCACATTCCCCATTCGCCTACATCCAAAGGTTCTGCTTGCAGAGTAACAGAATTATTCACGATAGACAAATCGGGACCAGCATTTGTGATAACCATATTGTTTAATATTTCTACAATACCCTCGCCAACACACGCCTCATTTTGCACAAACCATCGAAAAACATTTAAACCTAGGGCAAGGTCAAATACCATTGTGTGAGGAAAAGTTGGATCTACGAAATTAGCATTTCCTTGAATAGCGGTCCACATTCCGAATCCATTTTCAGGGAAAATTGCATTTAACTGCACAGAATTTTGACAAACCGTAGTATTTTCTCCTGCAAATGCCACAACTGTGTTGTTGAAAATAATCATTGTGTCCCAATTAGAAGGAGAAATTGAGTCAATACTCCAAACAAAAACATTTGGACCAGGATTCAATTCGGATACTAATGCATTTTTCGAGTGAATATCACTGAAATATCCATATCCAGAAACAGTAACCTAAGTACCCATAAAATTATCAGTACCTTGTGCCGCCATTTGATAATATGGTTCACAAACATTCGCATCTGGACCAGCAGAATATTGCGTAACAGCAGAACGATGCACAAGAACATCATCACTACTCACA
>DYQK01000191.1 GCA_020719385.1 Rikenella microfusus
TTGCAACAAATTTACAACACTGTTGTAAAATAAACACAAAATTTTCGCTTTCTCTTTCGGAATATTCGGAACAATTTTAAAAACATCTGCCTGAATAAACTCGTCTTCAGAATAAACGGACAAAAGAGAAGTATTTTTAGAGTAAATTCCTAAACGTCTTGCAAAAACTAAATTGACATATTTATTTTTTGCTTTGTTTTTAACAATTTCCCAATCAAATTTCTCTTTGATTTTAGGATTCATCATTTTTATCTCTTGAAAATTCGCAAAATTTTCAGGAATAAAATAATCATGTTCATTCGCAATGTTCATTTTTCGGATTCCAGTGAGAGTGCGAAGGGCTTTTTTCACAATTTTTTTCGAAATTCGATAAGTGAAAGTCGTATTTTTCAAATGAAAAATAATTTCATTTTCTGTTTCCTCATCAAAAATCATAAACGCCCTGTCAACTCGACTTTTTTCGTTCATCGGATTTGTGATAAAAGTGGCATCAATTAAACCTTTGAAACCCGCAGAATTAAAACAATCTCGCACAAAATTTTTAGGAAAATCAATTAATTTTTTGATTTCGCGAAATCTTTTGTAAAAATTATCAATAATTTTAAAACTTTGAAAATTTTTTGCCCACAAAAAATACATTAAACTATTTTGATGTTCACACAATTCAGAATGTTTAACGGTAAAAATGTCGAAATTTTTATTTTCTTGATTTTCAAGTTTTAAAATTTGCGTGTAAAGTTTGGGAATTTCCTCATTTTTAAAATTGCGAATACTCGTTTTAAAATAAACGATTTTGCAAATATCGTCTGCTTCGGGAATTTTCTTTTCAGTAACCAACAACATATCTTTAAACGCCGAGCCTTCCGAAAATGCCAAATCGCCGACAGGTTTAACGATGTAGCGAATCGTATGATTTTTTAAAATAAACTCGCGGATTTTGTCGGTTGCTTTTCCGCGCGCAAAATTTATCGGAATAACTGACCCAACAAAACCATTTTCCTTCACTAAAATATCCCCCAAAATGAGAAAATATCCCCATAAATTCACTAAATTTCCGCAATGAACGTTTAAAGTGTCATTTTGATTTAACTTGTCGAGCCATTTTTGCGGCATTTTTTCTCTGTCAGAATACGGCGGATTCATAATTACCGCATCCGATTGTTCGAGTTTAAACCCTTCGCCGTCAGTGCCGTCAGCGTTTATTGCCCCGCGTTTAAGAATTTTTGGGTCATAAATCTGAATCAAAAGTGTCTGAATTGTTTCTGTGTATCGTTCCATCAACATTCCGTCTTTGGTTTTTCGCAAAAATGGTGTTGCCATTTCGAGCGAATCGCGTGTTGCAATTCGCACCGTATTGGTGATTTGTCCGATGTTTTGCATCGTGAGATTAATTGTCGAAATATGTGCTGCAAACGGCATTATGTCGATTCCTGTAATTTGTTTTTCGACAAAATCGGAATGCATTTTTTTCGAATTTGCCAAACTGTACACTTTTTCGTAGAGAAATTGTTTTCGTTTATAAGCAGCGACAAGCAAAGTTCCGCTTCCGCAAGCGGGGTCAATAATCGAGTCATCGGCACTTTCGATGCAGATTCCTGCGAGAAGGTCGGCGGCATTTGGGTGCGTATAAAACGCGGCGAGTACTTTTCGCACTTCGAAAGGAATTAATTCGTGAAAAAACCTTCCTGCCAAATCGTGCGTGATATGTTCAGCCTGCAACGACTTAATATTTACAATTAAATCGTTTAAAATTTGCACAAAAAACGGATTATTCGGAATATGTCCGAGAATATTGACTTTGTAAATCGATTTATAATCGATATTGGTAATTGCTTCGAAATAATTTTGTATTTCGCGGAGTTGTTTAATTTGCAACAATTCGGCAACGAGATTTTCTGTTTTTCGCTGAAAAACGTTATAAAACAGAATTTGGTTAAAAAGTAAAAACGCTGCGAGATGCAAAACCTGTTTTTGTGCGGCTTCTTTGTCTTTGAAATCACCGATGGCGGCGAATAAATCAAGTTTATCAACAACTTCCTCCGTAATTTTGTCAATAATTGATTTTTCGTCGAGAGTGCAAAGTGCGAAATTTAAACTTCGCACAAACAAATTAGTTCGTTCAACGACAGTTTCAAAATCGATGACGGGTTTTTCCTGCTGAAAATTCTCTTTTAATTGTTCAACAAAATCGATAATATTTGTTTCTTTCAAATTTTTAATCCATTTTGTCGTTGAGACATACGCAAAAATCTTTGTTTTTAACACAATTTCTCTCAAAAATTCTTGCCCCAACACTTGCTGGTCTTTAAGTTTTTTTGGAAAAACCAAAACAATAAAATTTTTTGTGCCAAGTTCTAATGCATATCTTGCTGCTTGTGCGGTTGCATCGGGCAATACTTTGCTGTCGTCAAGTTTCACTTCGACAATAAATTGTTCTCCTGCAAATTCGAAAATAATATCGGGTCGTTGTTGCGATTCCTTAATTTTCGTTTCTCCGATGGCACTTAAACCTTGTTGCAGAGAATATTGAATAATATCGGGATAAAGCGAGGTTTCCTGAATAAAAGTTTTCATTTCTGATAAATTTTTCGCTGCAAAGATAAAAAATTTTTTCGAAAAGAAATTTTTTATTATATTTGTGATATTTTTAACCTAAAAAAGATTTTTATGACGTTTTTTCGAAAATTAATGTTCATTTTTCTGTTTTTCTTATGAATGAACAGCGTTTTAAACGCACAATTTGCAGGCGGTGATGGCACGCAAGCAGATCCGTATCAAGTTTCAACAGCTGCACAATTAGACCAAGTACGAAATTACATGACAAGTTATTTCGTTCAAACTGCCGATATTGACTTGTCGAGTTTCCCGAATTGGTTGCCCATTGGCGATGAGACAAATAAATTTGCAGGAAAATATAACGGACAAAATCATATTATCTCGAATTTGATTATTAACAGACCTTCTACAAATTTTGTTGGTTTATTTGGTTATACAGAAAATTCTGAAATTAAAAATCTCGGAATTGTCGGCAGTAGCATAACAGGAAGAAATTATGCCGGCGGATTACTCGGATTAAATAATTATGGGACAATTTCGAATTGTTTCATTACGGGAAATTTAACCGGACAAAATTATACTGGTGGACTCGTCGGAACTAATGCTGGTGGAATTTCGAATTGTTATTCCACAAAAAACGTAACAGGAAGTAGTTATGTCGGCGGACTTGTCGGATGGTTTAACGAAGGCTCGGTTACAAATTCTTATTGGGACAAAGAAACTTCAGGAAAAACAACATCAAGCGGAGGAACAGGACTAACTACCGCACAAATGACAGGAAATGCCGCAAAAACCAACATGACAGGTTTTGATTTCGAAACTATTTGGAGTGTAACAACAACTTATCCCAAATTAAAAAGTTTTGTAATTACTCAAAATCCTGTTTCGCAAACGAAATATCTCGGTGAAAATATAACTTTCGCGGTTTCAGCAACGAATGCAACTTCGTATCAATGGAAAAAAAACGGACAAAATATCAACGGAGCAACAAACGCAAATTTAATTTTTACCATTTCAAATTTGTCTGATTCGGGTTATTATTCCTGCGTTTTAACAAATTCCTACGGAAGTTTATTGAGTGATTCTGCGAAATTGACGGTTATTAATCCGTTTACTCTCGGCGATGGAAGTGTTGAAAATCCGTATCAAGTGTCGAATGCCGACCAACTAAACTCTGTTCGGTATTTTCTGAATAAATGTTTCATTCAAACTGCCGATATTGACTTGTCGACTTACCCCAATTGGTTACCCATTGGCGATGCGGCAAATAAATTTTTAGGACTTTACGATGGAAACGCTCATTTTATTTCTAACTTGAACATCAACAGACCGACAACTGATGATGTGGGTTTATTTGGGTACACATATTATTACAATTCTGAAATAAAAAATCTCGG